>NZ_JAJCHF010000002.1:0-143552 GCF_020554365.1 Streptococcus sp. 210928-DFI.4.42 | reverse complement strand
TTCATAATAAAAACACCCCAAAAGTTAGATTTTTTCTGTCTAACTTTTGGGGTGCGGTTCATTCTGTCCCACTCTCTTTTCTTCTATCACAGTAGCATAAAATTCACTTGGTGTTTCGAAATACTTTTCTGTTTTAAAGAGGCTTCTTTCCCTCTTCTATCAAAAAAATATGTTATACTAATTAATAGTAATAAGAGGAAGTATAAACATGATTACAAAGGAAGATTACCAGTTGGTCCGCTCGCATCCAGCCTTCTCTGCGTTGCCAGTGGAGCTATTTGATAAATTAGCTGTTGAAATTCATGCTAGGGATATCCAAAAAGGACAAATTTTATTTTATGCAGGAGATAAGCGGGATCGCATTTTTCTTCTTTCAAAAGGCTTTGCTCGCATTGAGCAATTCGATTCGTCTGATCAATTTTCCTATATGGATTATATCAAGAAAGGGGCCCTGTTCCCTTATGGTGGGATGTTTCAGGATGAGCGTTACCACTATACAGCTAGTGCGGTGACAGATTTGCGTTGTTTCGTTATCCCCGTCAACCTCTATGAATTATCTGCCCAAGAGAGTAAGGAGCAGTTGCTCTTTATTACGAGAAAGCTCTCGTCAATTTTAGAATTTCAAGAGTTGCGTCTACGTAATGTCGTGACAGCTAGTGCCAGTGAGCGTGTGGTTCAATCTTTAGCTATCTTGTGCAAGGACTATGAAAGTTTAGGAAATCAACTTCCATTTCCAATCAGTATGAAGGAAATGGCCAAATTAGCGGCTACAACCCGAGAAACCGTCAATCAAGTTTTAAAGAAACTCATCGATTCTCATAAGATACAGTATGAGAGAAAACAATTAACCTTTCTAGATACAGCCTACTTTTTAAAGAGTTTTAAAGAGATCAATTAATTTGTTGATCTTTTTTATTTTTTCAAAAAAATATATATTCATAAAAACAATATAAAAGACAAAATATGCAAAGAAAACGCTTCATATTAACTAAAAAATAGGAAGAATTCAAGAAAATGCCAAATTCTTTGCATTAAAAAAGTAGAATCCTTCATGAAAGCGGTAACAATAAAGGATATAATAACAATTGTAATAAAGCTTATGAACAAGCTCGAAGAAAAAGGAGGACTATAGATGTCTACACACCCAATTCATGTTTTCTCAGAAATTGGAAAACTGAAAAAAGTTTGTTTGCACCGTCCTGGTAAAGAGTTGGAAAACTTGATGCCTGACTATCTTGAACGTCTTCTTTTTGATGATATTCCTTTCTTGGAAGATGCTCAAAAAGAACACGACGCATTTGCTGAAGCACTTCGTAATGAAGGAATCGAAGTACTTTATCTTGAAAAATTGGCAGCTGAGTCATTGACTACTCCAGAAATTCGCGAACAATTTATCGAAGAATACCTTGATGAAGCGAACATTCGTGGACGCCAAACTAAAAACGCTATTCGCGAAATCCTTCGTGGTATTAAAGACAACCAAGAGTTGGTTGAAAAAACAATGGCTGGTTTCCAAAAAGCTGAGCTTCCAGAAATTCCTGAAGCTGACAAAGGATTGACAGACCTTGTTGAATCTGACTATCCATTTGCGATTGATCCAATGCCAAACTTGTACTTCACACGTGACCCATTTGCTACAATTGGTAATGCAGTATCATTGAACCACATGTACGCAGATACACGTAACCGTGAAACTTTGTATGGTAAATACATCTTCAAATACCACCCAGTTTATGGTGGAAAAGTTGAACTTGTCTACAACCGTGAAGAAGATACTCGTATCGAAGGTGGAGATGAGTTGGTGCTTTCTAAAGATGTATTGGCAGTTGGTATCTCACAACGTACAGATGCTGCATCAATCGAAAAATTGTTGGTAAACATCTTCAAGAAGAACGTTGGCTTCAAGAAAGTATTGGCCTTCGAATTTGCGAACAACCGTAAATTCATGCACTTGGATACAGTATTCACAATGGTGGACTACGATAAATTCACAATCCACCCAGAAATCCAAGGGAACCTTCGCGTCTTCTCTGTAACCTATGAAAATGAAGCATTGAAGATTGTTGAAGAAAAAGGTGATTTGGCTGAATTGCTTGCTGAAAACCTTGGTGTTGAAAAAGTTACATTGATCCCTTGTGGTGATGGCAATGTAGTTGCTGCTGCTCGTGAACAATGGAACGACGGTTCAAATACTCTTACAATCGCACCGGGTGTGGTAGTCGTATACGACCGTAACACAGTCACAAACAAGAAATTAGAAGAATACGGACTTCGTTTGATCAAGATCCGCGGAAGTGAATTGGTTCGCGGTCGTGGTGGACCTCGTTGTATGTCAATGCCATTTGAACGTGAAGAAATCTAATGTAGAAGACCGAGAGCTGGTCTTGAGGGATCAGCTCTTCCTTCTTACTGATCAATACTAGAAAGAAATAGGAGACAATTAGAATGACAAATTCAGTGTTCCAAGGACGTAGCTTCTTGGCAGAAAAAGACTTTACACGCGCAGAGTTAGAATACCTCATCGGACTTTCAGCTCACTTGAAAGACCTTAAAAAACGCAACATCCAACACCACTATCTTGCTGGAAAAAACATTGCGCTTTTGTTTGAAAAAACTTCAACTCGTACTCGTGCTGCCTTCACAACAGCAGCTATCGACCTTGGTGCTCACCCAGAATACCTAGGTGCAAACGACATCCAACTTGGTAAAAAAGAATCTACAGAAGATACTGCTAAAGTTCTTGGACGTATGTTTGACGGTATTGAATTCCGTGGTTTCAGCCAACGTATGGTTGAAGAATTGGCTGAATTCTCAGGTGTTCCAGTATGGAATGGTTTGACTGACGAATGGCACCCAACTCAAATGCTTGCAGACTACTTGACTGTTCAAGAAAACTTTGGACGCCTTGAAGGTTTGACACTTGTGTACTGTGGTGACGGACGTAACAACGTTGCAAACAGCCTTCTTGTAACAGGTGCTATCCTTGGTGTGAACGTACACATCTTCTCACCAAAAGAACTCTTCCCAGAAAAAGAAATCGTTGAGTTGGCAGAAGGATTTGCCAAAGAAAGTGGCGCTCATATCTTGATCACTGAAGATGCCGACGAAGCAGTGAAAGGTGCAGACGTACTTTACACTGATGTTTGGGTATCAATGGGTGAAGAAGACAAATTTGCAGAACGTGTTGCCCTTTTGAAACCTTACCAAGTAAACATGGATTTGATTAAGAAAGCTGATAACGAAGACTTGATCTTCTTGCACTGCTTACCAGCCTTCCACGATACAAATACTGTTTACGGTAAAGATGTTGCTGAAAAATTCGGCGTAGAAGAAATGGAAGTTACTGACGAAGTGTTCCGTAGCAAATATGCTCGTCACTTTGACCAAGCTGAAAACCGTATGCACACAATCAAAGCGGTTATGGCAGCTACTCTTGGTAACTTGTACATTCCAAAAGTTTAAGACTTTATAACCGTATACCAACAGCTATAGGGGCTGGACTGCTAGCTTTAGTCCTGCCCCTATTTTTTATAGAAGGGGAAAACTTATGTCAAGAAAAATCGTCGTTGCTTTGGGAGGAAATGCTATTCTCTCATCTGATCCTTCTGCACAAGCTCAACAAGAAGCACTTGTAGAAACAGCAAAACACTTAGTCAAATTAATCAAAAACGGGGATGACTTGATCATCACTCACGGAAATGGTCCTCAAGTAGGAAACCTTTTGCTCCAACACTTGGCAGCAAACTCTGAAAAGAACCCTGCTTTCCCACTTGATTCATTAGTTGCTATGACCGAAGGAAGCATTGGCTACTGGCTTCAAAATGCTCTTCAAAATGCTCTTCTTGAAGAAGGAATTGAAAAAGATGTGGCTTCTGTTGTGACACAAGTCGTTGTTGATAAGAACGACCCAGCTTTTGTCAATCTCAGCAAACCAATCGGTCCATTCTACTCAGAAGAAGAAGCAAAAGCAGAAGCTGAAAAATCTGGAGCAACTTTCAAAGAAGATGCTGGTCGTGGCTGGCGTAAAGTTGTTGCTTCACCAAAACCAGTGGATATCAAAGAAATCAATACCATCCGTACTTTGTTGAACGACGGTCAAGTCGTTGTGGCAGCCGGTGGTGGCGGTATCCCAGTTGTGAAAGAAGCAGATGGTAGCCTATCTGGTGTTGAAGCTGTCATCGATAAAGACTTCGCATCTCAACGTTTGGCTGAATTAGTAGAAGCAGACCTCTTCATCGTCTTGACTGGTGTCGATTATGTCTTTGTGAACTACAACAAACCAGACCAAGCAAAATTGGAACATGTTAATGTGGCTCAATTGGAAGAATATATCAAACAAGACCAATTTGCACCAGGAAGCATGCTTCCTAAAGTGGAAGCTGCCATTGCCTTTGTAAATGGTCGCCCAGAAGGAAAAGCAGTTATTACATCACTTGAAAACCTGGGAGCTTTGATTGAATCTGAAAGTGGAACAATCATCCAAAAAGACTAATGAAAAATTAGGAAAAAACTAGTATTTTAAAGCTTATTGTGATAGAATAAGTCTATAGGTAAGCGTTTTACAAGAGACTCTTGTAAAACATCACTCACACTTTGTTGCGTTAGGAGGAAGACAAATGAGTGAAAAAACGAAAAAAGGATTTAAGATGCCTTCATCTTTTTCCGTATTGTTAATCATCATTGCCATTATGGCAGTGTTAACTTGGATTATTCCAGCTGGTCAATACAAAGTTGATGATGGTGGAGCCATCATCGCTGGTAGTTATGAAGCTGTGAAACAAAATCCTCAAGGGATTTGGGACGTCTTGATGGCCCCAATCAACGCCATGCTTGGTAAAGCACCAACTAGTGCAGCCATTGACGTAGCCTTCTTCATCTTGATGGTCGGTGGATTCCTTGGTGTTGTGAACGAAACAGGTACCCTTGATGTAGGGATTGCTTCAATCGTTCGTAAATACAAAGGCCGCGAAAAAATGTTGATCTTGATCTTGATGCCATTGTTTGCCCTTGGTGGGACAACTTATGGTATGGGTGAAGAAACCATGGCCTTCTATCCACTTCTCGTACCAGTTATGATGTCTGTTGGCTTTGACAGCTTGACAGGGGTTGCGATTGTACTTCTAGGTTCTCAAATCGGATGTTTGGCTTCTACATTGAATCCATTTGCAACGGTTATTGCATCTGATACAGCTGGTATCTCAAGTGCATCAGGATTGTTGCTCCGTGTGATTTTCTGGGTAGTCATGACTGCTCTTAGTACCTACTATGTATACCGTTATGCAGACAAGGTTCAAAAGGATCCTAAAGCATCCTTGACTTATGCAACTCGTGAAGAAGATTTGAAACACTTCAACGTAGAAAGTGGTGAAGAAATTCCTTCACAAATGAACAAGAAACAAAAACGTGTCTTGCTCGTCTTCATCTCAACATTCGTTATCATGGTTGCTGGATTTATCCCATTCAAAGATTTGGGTATTACATTCTTTGACAACTTTAACGAATCTCTCCATAAAATTCCAGTACTTGGTCAATTGATCGGTAACACAGATGCTCTTGGTACATGGTACTTCCCTCAAACAGCTATGCTCTTTGCCTTCATGGGAATCCTTGTGGGTATCATTTATGGCTTGAAAGAAGATAAAATCATTTCATCCTTCATGAATGGTGCAGCTGACCTCTTGAGTGTTGCGTTTATCGTAGCAGTAGCACGTGGTATCCAAGTCATTATGAACGATGGTATGATCACTGCGACAATCCTTCACTGGGGTGAAGAAGGACTTAAAGGTCTTTCATCTCAATTGTTCATTGTCTTGACTTACATTTTCTACTTGCCAATGTCATTCTTGATCCCATCATCATCTGGACTTGCTAGCGCGACAATGGGGATCATGGCACCTCTTGGTAAATTCGTCAACGTACCAGGTAGCTTGATTGTCACAGCTTACCAATCTGCATCTGGTGTCTTGAATTTGATCGCACCAACTTCAGGTATCGTAATGGGAGCTCTTGCTCTTGGACGTGTTGAAATCAGTACATGGTGGAAATTCATGGGTAAATTGGTTGTAGCGATTGTTGTGATCACCATTGCCCTTCTTCTACTCGGAACTGTAGTTCCATTCTTGCAATAGAATAAAGTAGGTGTTTCATGAAAAAAAGAATTAAGGACGATGTGAAAGAGCAGTTTTTAAACTCGCTTCAAACCATCATTTCTTATCCTTCTGTATTAAATGAAGGGGAAAATGGAACACCGTTTGGACAAGCTATCCAAGATGTCCTAGAAAAAACCTTAGAGCTTGCTCGAGAATTAGGTTTTCAAACATATATAGATCCTGAAGGATACTATGGATATGCAGAGATCGGTCAGGGGGAAGAACTCCTGGCCGTTCTTTGTCACTTGGATGTTGTTCCAGCCGGTGATTTACAAGATTGGCAAACGCCACCTTTTGAAGCGACCATTGTCGGTGATTATCTAGTAGGTCGTGGTGTGCAGGATGATAAGGGACCGTCTCTTGCTGCCCTCTACGCAGTTAAGAGTTTGATGGATGATGGCATCCAGTTTACCAAACGAATCCGCTTTATCTTTGGGACGGATGAAGAAACCTTGTGGCGCTGTATGAACCGCTACAACCAAATCGAAGAGCAAGCAGATCTTGGATTTGCACCGGATTCCTCTTTCCCCTTAACCTATGCTGAAAAAGGCTTATTACAAGTGAAATTGCATGGCCCAGGTTGGGATGATCTTCCCTTACAGGCTGGTCAGGCCCTCAATGTTGTTCCAGACAAGGCGACCTATGCTGGTCATCGTTTGGAAGAGTTGCTTCCTGTTTTGGATCAAAGTGGGGTTCAGTATAGCCAAACAGAAAATTCTGTAACGGTTTTGGGTATTTCCAAGCACTCTAAAGATGCAGCCGAAGGAGTCAATGCCATAGTCGGTTTAGCGGAAAGTCTGTCCCTCATCCAACCCCATCCAGCTTTGCTCTTTATCGCAGATGCTGTTGGTGAGGATGCAACTGGTGAGGCTCTATTTGGCAGAATTACAGACGAACCAAGTGGAGATCTTTCCTTTAATCTTGCGACCCTTGTGATCGATCAAGAACAATCGGAAATCGGAATTGATATTCGGATCCCCGTCTTAGCAGACAAGGATGCCTTAGTAGCTCGTTTGCAAGAAATTGCGGCTAGTTATCAGTTGGAATATGAAGAGTTTGATTATTTGGCTCCTTTATATGTTCCTTTGGATAGTCCTTTAGTCAGCTCTTTGATGGCCGTCTATCAGGAAGAAACTGGGGATAAGACGCCAGCTATGTCTTCTGGTGGTGCGACATTTGCGCGGACCATGGAAAATTGTGTTGCCTTTGGGGCTCTTTTCCCAGGTGCAGAGCAGACTGAGCATCAAGCAAATGAATGTGCAAAAATTGACGATCTCTACGCTGCGATGGAAATCTATCGAGAAGCCATTCAACGCCTAGCTACAACATGAAAAGTTTGGAAGCCAAGTTTCTAAACTTTCAGATTGAAGACAAACTTATACTAAAAACTTTCCTTAGGTGAGTACGGACGTCAGCGAACTTCTACGAAGTTCCAAGACTAAATCAAGATACTAAGGGCGTCTGCGGATAAAGTCAAAATAGGAAGTTTGACGCAGAATCTTTTGATTCTAGAAAAACTTATCTTTTTGACACAATCCGCAGCCCGTGTTCAATTTTTATTGAGCCCCTTCGCTCTTTAATTTCTGGGCTCAGGCTAAAACAGTTTCCCAAACTGTTTTACTCTCAATAATTCCGAGTGCCTGAAACAATTTTGTTTCAGGCACTTTTCTCACGGCGGAAAGTTTCAGTGTTTTTTTCATTCATTCAAAAAATTAGAACACATTTTAATTTTTTTGCAGAATCGCTCACCTTATTTTAAGATAGTTTGTCTACATTTTAAAAAGTTTGGAAACTTGGTTTCCAAACTTTTTATTTACTAAAGAAGAAGGGTGGGGTGAATTCTTTTAATTTTTCAAAACAATCCAAAGCTCCTTGGTTGTCTTCGCAGATGACCAAACAGACATCGTCTCCACAGATGGTGGCTACAATTTCTTGGAGTTCCAATGCATCTAAGATCGCTCCAAAGGATTGGGCAAGACCTGGAAGAGTTTTTACAACGACCTGGTTTTGAACGGGCCGCAACATGACTAAGGCATCTTCCATATACATCCGCAGGCGCTTTTCCCAACGGGAAGGAGCGATGGTGTTCATGGCATAGTAGGAGCTATCCCCCTCGTTAATTTTTACTAGATTCAAGGATTTGACATCCCGTGAAAGGGTGGACTGGGTAACGAGAACGCCATTGGCTTCTAAGGCTTCTTGGAGCTCTTGTTGGGTATGAATCCTACGCTCAGAAATGATCGAGCGGATCAAGCGGTGGCGGCTTTCAATTTTATTCATGAGGGACTCCTTTACTTGATGAACATAGCATCCCCAAAACTGAAGAAGCGGTAGCGTTCTTGAATAGCATGGTGGTATGCTTCGAGGGTTAATTCACGGCCGGCAAAGGCAGAAACCAACATGACCAGAGTTGATTTTGGAAGGTGGAAGTTGGTTGAAAAGGCGTCGACGACTTTCCATTCATAACCTGGTTTGATAAAAATATTGGTCCAGCCTGAATCGGCTTGGATATCTCCATCAAATTTGTTTCCAATCGTTTCAAGGGTTCGAATAGAAGTCGTTCCAACAGCTACAATGCGTTTTCCTGCAGCTTTTACCTGACGAAGGGTCGCAGCAGCTTCTTCAGAAAGTTGGTAAAATTCAGAGTGCATCTCATGGTCTTCAAGATTGTCTACAGATACCGGACGGAAGGTTCCTAGGCCCACATGAAGGGTCAAATAGACCAGGTGGACCCCTTTGGCTTCAATCTTTTGGAGCAATTCTTGGGTGAAATGAAGACCTGCCGTTGGAGCTGCAGCAGAACCATTTTCTTTGGCGTAAACGGTTTGGTAGCGTTCGCGGTCAGCGAGCTTTTCGTGAATATAGGGAGGAAGTGGCATTTCGCCAAGGCTTTCTAGAACTTCTAAAAAGATCCCTTGGTAATGGAAGCGAACAATGCGACCTCCGTGCTCTAATTCTTCCTCAACGGTTGCAGTCAAACGACCATCTCCAAAGCTGACTGTGGCACCTACTTTTAAGCGTTTTGCAGGTTTTGCTAAGACTTCCCAACAGTCGTCTTGGGTGTTTTTAAGGAGAAGGAATTCGACGTGACCACCTGTTTCAGGTTTGACTCCATGAAGACGGGCAGGTAGAACGCGCGTATTGTTCATGACAAGAGCATCTCCTGGCTCCAATTCATCCAAAATTGCATCAAAATGACGGTCTTGGAATTGCCCTGTTTTTCGATCTAGGATCAAGAGCTTTGAGGCATCACGTTTTTCAAGAGGGGTTTGAGCAATCAGTTCTTCAGGCAAATCAAAGTCAAAGTCGTTGGTATTCATTTGCGCTCCTTTTATACTAAATTTGTGAGTAGATAGATGGTAGTCCCGACCGCTAAGAGCATCAAGCAGATTCCCATCAAAAAGATCAGGACCTTGAGAATCTTTCTCTGATGAATCAAGAAAGATAAGAGAAAGACAAGGAGTCCGATCAAAAAAATGATGAATAATAGTGATACAATCATACCTTTCATTATATCACGAATCGTCTTGAAAATGAAAAAAATGCCAGAAAAAGATAGCGGTTTCACTTGACAAAAATTGGTCTATACCATATAATAAAAGCATAGAGAAATAGGAGGTCTATCCAATGAAAATTATTGAAGTAAAGGACCAAATTGAAGGTGGAAAAGTTGCCTTTGATATATTAAAAGAAACCTTAAAGGAAGGTGCTCAAACCTTAGGTCTTGCGACTGGAAGCAGTCCCCTTGAGTTTTATAAACAAATTCGTGAAAGTGATTTGGATCTGTCTAATCTAATCAGTGTGAACTTAGATGAATACGTAGGGTTGACGGGAGATGATCCTCAATCTTATCGGTATTTCATGGAGAAAAATCTCTTTGATGCCAAACCATTCAAAGAAAGCTATCTCCCATCGGGTGTAGAAGAATCTGCCGATCAAGAAGTGATCCGTTATAACAAAATACTCGAAGAGCATCCAGTGGACCTTCAAATCTTGGGTATTGGGCGCAATGGGCATATCGGTTTTAATGAGCCAGGGACATCCTTTGATAGTCAGACCCACTTAGTTCAGTTGGATGCCTCTACCATTGAGGCTAATTCTCGTTTCTTTGATAAGATCGAAGATGTACCAACCCAAGCCATTTCGATGGGGATTGCCAATATCTTAGCTGCGAAATCAATTGTCTTGTTTGCTTATGGGGAATCAAAAGCCCAAGCAATCAAAGGTACAGTAGAGGGTGAAAGGACAGAAAAAGTGCCAGCTAGTGCCCTTCAAGGACATCCAAATGTAACCATTATTGCGGATAAGGAAGCCTTGAGCTTGTTAAGTCGATAAAAAACAGGACCTATCGCCGATTTATTCGGGCCAGATAGGTTTTTTTCTGCTTCAAAATATGGTACAATACAAGTAATTATCTGCTGGGATTAGCTCTTTTCATCTACTGGGAGACAAGAGGAAAGGGCATGAGGGCTAGAAGCTTATTTTAGCCTCCAGCTGATTAGTCTGTTATAAAGGAAAAGTTTATGATAAAAAAATATTTGATCCATATTTGCCTCCTTCTGAGTCTCTTATGCCAGCCAATTCTAGCGAGTGCGGATGAATTGGTGGATATGGCGCAAAAGATGTATCCAAATGACAATGTCCAAGCCATTAACCGTCCACATTCTTCGCTTATTATTGACGGAAATACGGGCAATGTTCTTTGGAAAGACAATATCGATGAAGTCAGAGATCCTGCCAGCATGAGTAAGCTCATGACGCTCTATCTCTTGTTTGAAGATATGGCAAATGGCAAGATCAGTAAGGATACAGTGATCAAGGCGACCGCTTCAGACCAAGCGATCGGAAAGATCTATGAGATCTCCAACAATAATATTGTTGCTGGGGTAGACTACACAATTCCTGAGTTGATTACCATGACAGTGGTTCCATCCTCAAATGTATCGACCCTCATGTTGGCCAATCTTATGTCCAACAATGATCCAGATGCCTTTATCGAGCGCATGAATGCCAAGGCTAAGGAATTAGGGATGACCAACACGGTCTGGAATAACCCGAGTGGGGCGGCCATCTCCACCTTGCAAGGCTACTATCAGGTAAACAATTATCCAAATGATGCGGCCAACCAGACAACTGCTCGTGATTTAGGAATTCTGGTTTATCATTTTATTAATCAATACCCAGATATTTTAAACTATACCAATCAAGCACAAGTCACGGTCAAAAAAGGGACTCCATATGAGGAAACCTTTGATACCTACAATTATTCATTGCCAGGAGCCAAGTATGCCTTGAAAGGTGTGGATGGTTTGAAAACTGGTTCAAGCCCTCGTGGAGCTTTCAACTATATCGCGACCATCAAACGGGGCAATCAGCGCTTAATTGCTGTCATTATGGGCGTAGGAGATTGGGCAGACCAAGATGGGGAATATTACCGCCATCCGTTTGGCAATGCCTTGATCGAAAAAGCCTATAAAGATTTTGGCTATAAAAAATTGTTAGATGCAGGTGTCCAGAAGATTGACGGCAAGACCTATACACTTGAAAAACCCTTCTATGCAACGGTCAAAAGAGGTGCTAAAGAACCGACCCTTGCGGTAAAAGATGGCTATCTGACAGTAGATAATGATCTCTACACGTTGTCTGAAGGTATCCGAGATGATATGAAGGTAGAAGAAGGGGCCAAGCCAGAGCTTG
The DNA here is from genome assembly GCF_020554365.1 of Streptococcus sp. 210928-DFI.4.42. NCBI lineage: Bacteria > Bacillati > Bacillota > Bacilli > Lactobacillales > Streptococcaceae > Streptococcus > Streptococcus sp. 210928-DFI.4.42. The sequence goes on along the minus strand of NZ_JAJCHF010000002.1, from coordinate 131,706 downwards.
TCAAAGAAACAGCAAGTGGGAAAAAGACAACGGCTAAGCACAGTAAATGGCTTTCGCTGGATCACTTCCTGATCTTGATTCCAATTCTCATTCTTGTCATTATTCTCTCGATTGAAAAACAAAGTCGTGAGAGACGCAAAAAAGAGGCTCAAAAGCGCTATAATAAAGAGTAAAATAAAACCTAACTGATTGTCAGTTGGGTTTTGTCATTGTCTCATTCCGATATTTTTAGAAAGGATTCATATGAAAAAATTCCGAAATTCTTATGCGGCTTATATGTTGCTCTATAGTTTTTATTTTATGTCCACATCTCTCTTTACGACCCTCATTTCCGTCTATTTGATGGGAAAGCACTATAGTGCAACCCAAGTGTCGACCTTGGTATCGGTTGCTTTTTTCTTATCCATGGTAGCCCAACCCTTCTTTGGTTATATCAATGAGCGATTTGGAATCGTAAAAATGACGACCCTCAGTCTGAGTGTGATCATTGGTGGTGTCTTCGGTTTTCTTTGGGCCCCCAATCTCTTTTGGCTGACCGTTTTTTATGGGATTGTTCTAGTCTGTTTGAATGGGACAGCTCCCATGATGGAAGTATTTGCAACGCAAAGTCCATACGCTTTTGGGAAGATTCGCGTTTGGGGAACCATTGGCTACTCGGTCGGTGTCCAAATAGCTGGCTGGGTCTATCATCAGTTTAGCCCCCAAGCAGTCTATTATACGGTTTTGATCACCATTGTACTCAGCATTTTCTGTCTAAGTGCCGTTCGGATGAAGACAAGAGAGAAAAAAGAAGAAAAGGTTAAAGAGCCAGTTTCTATTCGTCCCCTTCTTCACAATGGACCTTACCTCTTCTTTATCATTTTGATTGGCTTGGCTTCAGGTGTTGGAAATATTGGTCATACCTATATTACTGAGCTACTCATGGATAGTGGTCTACCAGTTCATATTGCCTCAACAGTTGTGGCTATCTCCGTCGTAGTGGAAGCCCCCTTGATCTTTTTCTCTGATCGATTCATGGACCACTGGCCTTTACGGGTTTTGATCGCTCTTCCAATTGGAATTATTTTCGCTCAATATGCTGTCTATGCTCTTCCAAGTCCTGTCTTCTTAAAAGTGCTTCTAACTCTCTTAGCCAAGCATACAACAGGGATGGTTTTGATTATGGTCTCCTTACGGTTTATTGCCCAACAGGTGAATGGCAAAGACTTGGTTCTTGCCATGGCTATTGTCCAAGGAGCTCGTTATTTAGGAACCATTCTTTTACAACCTCTCGCAGCCCTCTGTATTGAAAGAGGTGGTTACCAGGTCATGAGTTTCTTTTTAGCAGGGGTTGTAGGGATCGTCTTTTTGCTGAGCTTTGCCTTAAAAATGCCCCAAGGGAAGGCTCACGGCCTTTTTGGTGGCAAAGTAGACTAATGAAATTGTTACAATTGTATGACTAATCATCGAGGAGTTGGACAGAAACACTGATTTCACAGTGTTTTGTCCAACTTTTTTGCTAATATTAAGAACTAGTGATTGATTTGACAGTCAAAGTATTCGATGGTAGAATGAGGTAAAATAAATATAAAGGAGACCATTTTATGAAAAAAATGATCTTATCGACAGCTGCTCTTTTGACGATTGTTTCCCTAGCTGCTTGTTCAAACAAACAAGACACAAAGAAGGAAACTTCAAATAGTCAATCAACTACTAAAGTGACGAGCAAATCTGCCAACACTTCAAAAAGCAAGGATACTTCAACAGATTCAGAAGAGACTTCATCTTCTAGCCTCTTAACAGACGCTGAAATCAGCAAGGCTAAAACAGTTGGAGACTTCAAAAAGTTGTTTGCAAAATTAATGGATCAATCTGTTTCACTTACTGAAGAAGCAGGTACTTCTGTGACAGGTTCTGCGAAAGAACAATACGATGCAATGATTAGTACCTTAAAGCAAGGATTAGAAAACCAAAAAGATATCTTTAATGAAGGCTTGGAAAGCATCGGTTCAGATAGCACAGTCGTTCCTAAAGAAGACCGTGAAGCTTTGATCGAAATCTTGAAAGATGCTCGTGAAGAGTTGGAAAGTACTCGTAAAGAAATGAAAGATATGCAGAAAGAATTGAGTAAATCTCCTGTTGCAGATGACGACAGTGATGATTCAGATTCAGATTCTGAAGAATAAAAAGAAGAAAAGGTTGGAATTTCCAGCCTTTTTCCTATTTTTTTTCGAATGATATAGATGAGGAGGTGGGCCTATGTTTATTGCTATGGATAACAATCAAAAGCGGTGGAACTGTATGGAAGAGATCCCAGCTGTGACAGAAGGTCCCTTCTATTGCTTAGCTTGTCATAGTCCAGTGCGTCTAAAAAATGGCTCGGTTCTACGGGCTCATTTTGCTCATGTAAAATTACAGCATTGTCCCTACCATCACGAAGCTGAGAGTTTTGAACATCTGGAATTGAAAGCCAGTCTTTATGATTGGGCCTCTAAGGAGTCTCATACAGAAGTAGAAAGTTATTTAGCAGATTTTCAACAAATTGCTGATCTTTTGGTAGTAGACAAGAATTTAGCTTTGGAAGTGCAGTGCAGCCCCCTATCTTTAGAACGCTTGAAGGAGAGAAGCGATGCGTATAGAGCCAACGGTTACCAGGTCTATTGGTTACTTGGTAAAAAGTTGTGGCTCAAGGAAAGACTAACAAAGCTACAGGCTGGCTTTCTTTATTTTAGTCAGAATCGAGGGTTCCATCTTTGGGAATTGGATTTGACAAAGAAAGAGCTACGTCTGCAATACCTCATCCATGAGGATTTGAGAGGGCGATTGCATTATCAAACAGAAATTTTCCCTTTTGGTCAAAGGTCCTTACTAGAAGTTTTACGGATTCCTTATCTTTCGCAACCCATGCGGCAAATGGCAGTCGAGCTCGATCGTACATTTTTAACCTATATACAGCAGCAACTCTTTTATCGTCACCCAAAGTGGCTGAAGCTTCAGGAAGAACTCTATTTACAGGGACACCATCTGATGGAACTGGAGCTAGATTTCTTTTATCCTCTTTGTCGTCCGATCCTTTCACAGAACTTGCTTCAAATTGAAGAGGATGTAGAAGATTACTACCAGCAGTTTATGACCTATTATCAGTCGCAAGGGATCCAACCTGTTCAGATCCTCTATCCCCCACGTTTTTATGCTCAACAGAAAAGCTAACTTTCTAAGATAGAAATCCTCCCGAAATGTTCATTTTTATGCTAAAATAGTACCATTGGAGGATTAATCGAAATGGTAAAACAACGTAATGAAATTGATGAAAAATACCAATGGGATTTGTCGACAATTTTTGCGACAGATCAAGCTTGGGAAGAAGCAGCAGCTAGCTTAGCTGCAGATATTAAAGCAGCAAGCCACTATGCTGGTCATTTATTGGATTCAGCGCAAACACTTTTGGATACAACCAATGCATATTTGGAATTGAGCCGTCGTTTGGAAAAGGTCTACGTCTATGCTCATATGAAAAATGACCAAGATACACGTGTGGCTAAATACCAAGAGTACCAATCAAAAGGGATGTCTCTTTATAGCTTGTTAGGCGAAACCTTTGCCTTCTATGAGCCTGAATTCATGGCCATTACGGATGAGCAGTACAAAGCCTTTGTGAGTGAGGTTCCAGACTTGGAGCAATATGGTCATTATTTTGATCGTTTGCTTGAGAAAAAAGAACATGTCTTGTCTCAAAAAGAAGAGGAATTACTTGCAGGAGCTGGTGAGATCTTTGCGGCTGGTGGAGAAACTTTTGAAATCTTGGACAATGCAGATATTGTTTTCCCAACTGTACATGATGACAAAGGCGAAGAAGTTCAATTAACCCATGGGAACTATATTTCATTAGTAGAATCAAAAGATCGTGCCGTTCGTAAAGAAGCTTACGAAGGTCTCTACAAGGTTTATGAACAGTACCAACATACCTATGCTAAAACCTTACAAACCAATGTGAAAGTTCACAACTTCAATGCCAAAGTTCGCAAATTCTCATCTGCCCGTGAAGCGGCCCTTTCTGAAAACTTTGTACCAGAAAGTGTTTATGATAGCTTGGTAGCAGCGGTGAACAAACATTTGCCACTCTTGCAACGCTATGTGCAATTGCGTTCAAAAATTCTAGGAATCTCAGACTTGAAGATGTACGATATGTATACGCCATTATCCGATACAGACTACAAGTTTACCTATGAAGAATCATTGGCCAAAGCAGAAGAAGTCTTGGCTGTTTTGGGTGAGGACTACCTTTCTCGTGTAAAACGAGCCTTCAGCGAACGGTGGATTGATGTGCATGTCAACCAAGGAAAACGCTCGGGTGCTTATTCAGGTGGTTCTTATGATACCAATGCCTTCATGTTGTTGAACTGGCAAGATACATTGGACAATCTCTTCACCTTGGTGCATGAAACTGGTCACAGTATGCATTCTAGTTATACCCGTGAAACCCAACCTTATGTCTATGGGGACTATTCCATCTTCCTTGCTGAAATCGCATCTACAACCAATGAAAATATCTTGACCGAACGTCTGTTAGAAGAAGTAGAAGACGATGCAACTCGCTTTGCGATTTTGAATCACTTCTTGGATGGCTTCCGTGGAACTGTCTTCCGTCAAACGCAGTTTGCTGAATTTGAGCATGCTATCCATAAAGCAGACCAAGAAGGTACTGTTTTGACTAGTGAGTTCTTAAACAACCTCTATGCAGAGCTCAATGAAAAATACTATGGTCTTTCAAAAGAAGACAACCCTGAGATCCAATATGAATGGGCTCGGATTCCTCACTTCTACTATAACTACTATGTCTTCCAATATTCAACAGGTTTTGCAGCAGCTTCGGCCTTAGCTGAAAAAATTGTTCATGGAACACAAGAAGATCGTGATAAATATATCGACTACTTGAAGGCTGGAAATTCTGACTATCCACTCAATGTTATCCGCAAAGCAGGTGTGGATATGGAAAAAGAAGACTACTTGGACGCAGCCTTTGCGGTCTTTGAACGTCGGTTGAATGAATTTGAAGCCCTAGTAGAAAAATTAGGACTCGCATAAGATGGTAGAGTCTTATAGTAAAAATGCCAACCACAATATGCGCCGGCCAGTGGTTAAAGACGAGATCGTTGACTTTATGCGCACGCGTCAAAAACCGGTAGCAGGTGCCTTGGAGGAGTTAGAAGCATTCGCCCGCAAGGAAAATATTCCGATTATTCCGCATGAAACGGTAGCTTACTTTAGACTACTCCTGCAAGCCCTACAACCAAAGAAAATCCTTGAAATTGGGACGGCAATTGGGTTTTCAGCGCTCTTAATGGCTGAAAATGCTCCCGATGCACAAATTACCACTATTGATCGGAATGAAGAGATGATTGGCTTTGCTAAGGAAAATCTGGCTAAATACGATCAGAGAAAGCAAATCACCTTACTTGAAGGAGATGCAGTAGATGTATTGCAGGATTTAACAGAGACCTATGACTTTGTCTTTATGGACTCTGCTAAGTCTAAGTACATCGTCTTTTTACCACGAATTCTCGAGCTCTTAGAGGTTGGAGGAGTCGTGGTACTGGATGATATTTTCCAAGGGGGAGATGTTGCCAAGGACATCATGGAAGTGCGTCGTGGGCAACGAACCATTTACCGGGGGCTTCAGAACCTCTTTCATGCGACTCTCAATCATCCAGATTTGACCGCTAGTTTGGTGCCACTTGGAGATGGTATTTTAATGATTCGGAAAAATGCAGAGACGGTAACCTTGCCAGATCCTAGCTCTTTTTAGGTAAATTTAAGGTATTCTCTCTAATTTGTGGTAAAATAGAAGAAGTTTAAAAAGGAACGGAGAATAATTTTCATGAAGAAAAAACTTGTAGCAGGTGCTGTGACCTTGCTATCAGTCGTAACACTAGCAGCGTGTGCCAATGGCACAAACAAAGATATCGTGACCATGAAAGGGGACACGATTACAGTTTCTGATTTCTATGATGAAATCAAAACCAACCAAGGTGCTCAACAAGTTCTTTTCCAAATGACCATCAATAAAGTCTTTGAAAAAGAATATGGATCAAAGGTTTCTGATAAAGAAGTCGATAAAGAATTGGCTAAACAAAAGAAACAATTAGGCAAACAATTCGATGCATACTTGGCGCAACAAGGCTTGACGGAAGAAACAGCGAAGAAACAAATCCGTAGCAATATGTTGTTGGAATATGCAGTCAACCAAGCGGCTAAGAAAGATATCAAAGAGTCTGACTACAAGGCGGCTTTTGAATCTTACACACCAGAAGTAACAGCACAAATTATCAAGTTAGATTCAGAAGACAAAGCAAAAGAAGTGTTGGAAGCAGCTAAAGCGGAAGGTGCAGACTTTGCCCAAATCGCCAAAGACAATTCGACAGATACTGCTACAAAAGACAAAGGTGGCGAAGTTAAGTTCGATTCAGGAACAACAAATATCCCATCTCAAGTCAAAGAAGCTGCCTTTAAGTTGGATGAAAATGGGATTTCAGATGTGATCACAGTTTCAGCAGGTCAAAACTATTCTGCTAGCTACTATATTGTCAAATTGAATAAGAAGACAGAAAAAGGTTCTGACTGGAAGAAATACGAAAAACGTTTGAAAGAGATCATTGTTGACAGTCGTAAGCAAGATACTAACTACATCCGTAGCATTATTGCAAAAGCGATGACCAATGCCAATATCAAGGTCAAGGATGATGCCTTCAAATCAACATTCAACCAATATTTGCAAAATATTGGTGTTGAAACAAGCGGTAGCAGCTCATCATCTAAAAAATAGTTGACGGTTCCTTTTGGAACTTGTATAATGAAATAGTTGAGAATAAATCATTGTTACTCGGAATCAGAGAAGTGGCGGGGGTGCGAGCCATAGAAGAGAAATGATTTTGCTACTCGGCTGAGACAATTGCATATAAAATGAAGAATGACAAGTTCATTGAATGAAGGTGGTACCGCGGTTTTTCGCCCTTCGTTTAGTGGCTTGTCTTTTGTTTATGGGCAGTTGTCTGGAGCTTTTTAAAGGAGATCAAAAGATGCGAACCTATCAAGTGAAACAAAAATTTCGATTGGGTGGCGAGCGGTTCGATATCAAAGATGAGTTGGGAAATGTTGAATACCAGGTTGAGGGATCTTTTCTTAAGATTCCCAAGACTTTTACCATCTATGATCAGAATGGACAAGAAGTGAGCCACATTACTAAAAAAACAATCAGCTTTCTTCCCAAGTTTGTGGTTGAGTTGAAGGATGGGGACCGCTTTTTTATCCATAAAAAGCTGACGCTCTTCAGGGATAAGTACGATATCGAAGATTTGGGACTTCGGGTACAAGGAAATATCTGGGACCTAGAATTCAAATTATTCGATGATCGGGATCAAATCGTCGCTGAGATTAGCAAGGAACTCTTTCATCTAACCTCTACCTACCAAGTATCGGTCTATGAGGATGAATACGCTGATTTAGTCATCTCACTTTGTGTCGCCATCGATTATGTCGAAATGTTAGAAGCTAGCGCAAATTAATCTTAAAAAAATTAGGAGACAAATATGAAACAATTATCTAGTGCACAAGTCCGTCAAATGTGGCTTGATTTCTGGGCAAGCAAAGGCCACTCTGTAGAACCATCTGTTAGCTTGGTTCCTGTAAATGACCCAACCCTTTTGTGGATCAATTCAGGGGTTGCCACTCTTAAGAAATACTTTGATGGAACCATCAAACCTGAAAATCCACGGATTACTAATGCTCAAAAAGCCATCCGTACCAACGATATCGAAAACGTAGGGAAGACTGCTCGTCACCATACCATGTTTGAAATGTTGGGGAACTTCTCTATCGGAGATTACTTCCGTGATGAAGCCATTACCTGGGCTTATGAACTTTTGACAAGTCCGGAATGGTTTGACTTCCCCAAAGACAAACTTTACATGACCTATTATCCTGACGACAAGGATTCATACAACCGTTGGATCGCTGTTGGTGTGGATCCAAGTCACTTGATCCCAATCGAAGACAACTTCTGGGAAATCGGTGCGGGGCCTTCTGGACCAGATACAGAAATCTTCTTTGACCGTGGAGAAGCCTTTGACCCTGAAAATATCGGTCTTCGTCTGCTTGCAGAAGATATCGAAAACGACCGTTACATCGAAATCTGGAACATTGTTTTGTCACAATTTAACGCTGACCCTGCTGTTCCTCGTAGTGAGTACAAGGAATTGCCACACAAGAACATTGATACGGGTGCAGGTTTGGAACGTTTGGTAGCCGTTATCCAAGGGGCCAAGACTAACTTTGAAACAGACCTCTTCATGCCGATCATCCGTGAAGTTGAAAAGATGTCTGGTAAAACCTATGATCCAGATGGCGATAACATGAGCTTCAAGGTGATTGCTGACCACATCCGTTCGCTTTCATTTGCGATTGGAGATGGGGCTCTTCCAGGTAATGAAGGACGCGGTTACGTTCTTCGTCGTCTCCTCCGTCGTGCTTCTATGCATGGTCAAAAATTGGGGATTGAAGGAACCTTCTTGTATAAATTGGTTCCAACTGTTGGGAAGATCATGGAAAGCTACTACCCAGAAGTACTTGAAAAACAAGAATTTATCGAAAAAATCATCAAGAGTGAAGAAGAATCATTTGCTCGTACCTTGAACTCTGGTCAACACTTTGCCCAAACCATTGTTGAAGACTTGAAAGCCAAAGGTCAAACAGTGATTGCTGGTCAAGATGTCTTTAAACTTTATGATACATACGGATTCCCAGTAGAATTGACAGAAGAAATCGCTGAAGAAGCTGGAATGACAGTCGATCGTGACGGTTTTGAAGCAGCTATGAAGGAACAACAAGAACGTGCGCGTGCATCTGCTGTCAAAGGTGGATCCATGGGGATGCAAAATGAAACCCTTCAAAACATCACAGTTGAGAGTGTCTTCAACTACAACGCTAGCCAATTGCCTTCTAAGTTGGTGGCTATCGTAGCTGACAATGCTGAAGTAGAAGCTGTTTCAGAAGGAACTGCATCACTAATCTTTACAGAAACACCATTCTACGCTGAAATGGGTGGACAAGTTGCGGACCATGGTCAAATCTTGGATGTAGCAGGAAATGTCGTAGCTACTGTAACAGATGTACAAAAGGCACCAAATGGCCAACCACTTCATACCGTTGAAGTTCTTGCGCCACTTGCTTTGAACCAAGAATACACTTTGGCTATCGATACCAACCGTCGTCATCGTGTCATGAAGAACCACACAGCCACTCACTTGCTTCATGCAGCTCTTCACAATATTCTTGGCCACCATGCCACTCAAGCAGGATCTCTGAATGAAGTGGAATTCCTTCGCTTTGACTTTACCCACTTCCAAGCCGTAACTCCTGAAGAATTGCGCGCTATTGAACAGCAAGTTAATGAGAAGATTTGGGAAGCCATCGCAGTGGAAACTGTTGAAACAGACATCGACACAGCCAAAGAAATGGGAGCTATGGCCCTCTTTGGTGAAAAATACGGTAAAGAAGTCCGTGTTGTCACTATCGGTGATTACTCTGTTGAGCTCTGTGGTGGTACCCACGTAGGCAATACTTCTGAAATTGGTCTCTTCAAGATTGTCAAAGAAGAAGGGATCGGATCAGGAACTCGTCGTATCTTGGCAGTAACTGGTAAGGAAGCCTTTGAAGCTTATCGTGAACAAGAAGATGCTCTGAAAGCAGTCGCAGCAACCTTGAAAACACCTCAACTTAAGGAAGTCCCTCACAAGGTGGAAGGTCTTCAAGAGCAACTCCGTCAATTGCAAAAAGAAAATGCAGAATTGAAGGAAAAAGCGGCAGCAGCTGCAGCAGGCGATGTCTTCAAGAATGTTCAAGAAGCAAACGGCCATCGTTACATTGCCAGCCAAGTTTCTGTTTCAGACGCAGGTGCTCTTCGTACCTTTGCGGATAACTGGAAACAAAAAGATTACTCTGATGTGCTTGTTCTTGTCGCAGCCATCGGTGACAAGGTCAATGTCCTTGTAGCCAGCAAGACAAAAGATGTACATGCAGGTAATGTGATCAAAGAATTGGCTCCAATCGTCGATGGACGTGGTGGTGGTAAACCAGACATGGCCATGGCAGGAGGAAGCAACCAAGCCAAGATCCAAGAATTGTTGGATGCTGTAGCAGGTAAATTGTAATTATCGAAGAGGTTGGATGTTTGTTCAACCTCTTTTTTCAAAAAAGAAGCAGATCCAATTAGAAAAAGATTGCAACAAAAAAACCTTTCCGTCTGGAAAGGTTTCAGATTGAAGATAAAGTCTTCTGAAAAACTTTCCTTAGGTGAGTACGGACGTCAGCGAACTTCTACGAAGTTCCATGGCTAATTCTTGAGACTAAGGTCTCAAGAATTCCGAGTGTCTGAGACTACTATGTCTCAGACACTTTTCTCACGGCGGAAAGTTTTTAATCTTTAAAAAATAAAAGTCATTTTTTGAAAATCATCTATCTGTTTTATGTAAAACAATAGGTTGTCTACATTTAAAAACCTTTCCAAACGGAAAGGTTTTTCTTCTTATAGTCCGTAATTGTAATCGTCATCCTGCATGGCTTCTACTTCACCGAGAAGGTAACCATTTCCGACTTGAGAGAAGAAGTCGTGGTTAGAGGTACCGGTTGAGATTCCGTTCATGACGATTGGGTTAACGTCATCTGCTGAGTCTGGGAAGAGCGGATCTTGTCCCAAGTTCATGAGGGCTTTATTAGCGTTGTAGCGAAGGAAGGTCTTGACTTCCTCAGTCCAGCCAACACCATCATAGAGGCTCTCTGTGTAGCCTTCTTCATTCTCATAGAGGGTGTAGAGAAGATCATACATCCATTCTTTGAGTTTCTCTTGTTCGTCTTCTGGTAATTCGTTAAATCCAAGTTGGAACTTGTAGCCGATATAGGTTCCGTGAACTGATTCGTCCCGAATGATCAACTTGATGATCTCAGCTACGTTGGCTAATTTGTTGTTTCCAAGATAGTAGAGAGGTGTGAAGAAACCAGAGTAGAAGAGGAAGGTTTCAAGGAAAACGCTGGCGACTTTCTTTTCAAGAGGGGTCCCATTGAGATAGATTTCGTTGATGATTTCTGCCTTCTTTTGAAGGAAAGGATTGGTGTTGGTCCATTCGAAAATCTCTTCGATTTCTGACTTAGTATTCAAAGTAGAAAAGATAGAAGAGTATGACTTAGCATGGACAGATTCCATAAATTGGATGTTGTTAAAGACAGCTTCTTCATGGGGAGTACGAATATCCGCACGAAGAGCCTGAACACCTGTTTCAGATTGCATGGTATCTAGAAGGGTCAATCCCCCAAAGACTTTACCAACTAGGTCTTTTTCTTTATTCGACAACTTTCTCCAGTCATCCAAGTCGTTTGACAAAGGGATACGTGTATCCAACCAGAATTGCTCTGTCAGTTTTTCCCAGGTCGATTTATCGATGACATCTTCGATCGCATTCCAGTTAATGGCTTTGTAATATGTTTCCATTTGCATCACTTTCTTTTTCTATTCATTCAATCGTTACTATTCTACCATAAATTGATAGAATACCGCACAAAAAGTCGGCGAACCGACTTTTGATAGCTATCTAGGATAGCGGATTAGATGACACAGCTTTCACATTGGTTGGCGCCAACTTCTCCACCATCATCTGTAAAGGTACGGACGTAGTAGATAGACTTGATACCCTTGTTAAAGGCGTAGTTCCGAAGGATAGACAAGTCACGAGTGGTTTGTTTGTTTTCAGTTTTCCATTCGTAAAGACCCTTTGGAATATCGCTACGCATAAAGAGAGTCAGTGAAAGTCCTTGGTCTACGTGCTCAGTTGCAGCCGCATAGACATCGATGACTTTGCGCATATCCATGTCGTAGGCAGAAGTGTAGTAAGGGATGGTTTCCGTTGACAATCCTGCTGCAGGATAGTAGATCTTACCGATTTTCTTCTCTTGACGTTCTTCAATCCGTTGTGTAATTGGGTGGATAGAAGCAGATACGTCATTGATGTAGCTGATAGATCCATTTGGTGCCACAGCCAAGCGGTTTTGGTGGTAAAGACCATCTGCTTGAACTTTAGCACGCAGTTCTGCCCAATCCTCAGCACTTGGGATAAAGATATCTTTAAAGAGTTCTTTGACGCGATCAGATTTTGGTACAAATTCTCCGGTTGTGTACTTATCAAAGTAGCTACCGTTGGCGTAGTCTGATTTTTCAAAGTTGTGGAAGGTAATACCCCGTTCACGCGCAATGTTATTTGATTCTACTAGGGTCCAGTAGTTCATGAGCATGAAGTAGATGCTGGTGAACTCGACAGACTCAGGTGATCCGTATTCGATCAATTGTTGGGCAAGGTAGCTGTGAAGTCCCATGGCTCCAAGACCAAAGGTATGCGCTTGGCTGTTTCCGTGGTCGATTGTAGGAACAGCTACAATGTGGGAGCTATCTGTGACGAAGGTCAAAGCACGAACCATGGCACGAATCGAACGACCAAAGTCAGGTGAGGTCATCATGTTGACTACGTTGGTTGAACCAAGGTTACATGAGACGTCTGTCCCCATTTTAATGAATTCTTGAGCATCGTTGATCAAGCTTGGCTCTTGAACCTGGAGGATCTCTGAACACAAGTTACTCATGATGATCTTGCCATCAACAGGGTTTGCACGGTTAGCAGTATCGATGTTAACTACATATGGGTAACCAGATTCTTGTTGCAATTTAGAAATTTCAGTTTCCAAATCACGCGCCTTAATTTTTGTCTTGCGGATGTTTGGATTAGCAACCAACTCATCGTATTTTTCAGTGATGTCGATGTAGTTAAATGGTACTCCGTATTCACGTTCTACAGAGTATGGGCTGAAGAGGTACATTTCTTCATTCTTACGCGCCAACTCGTAGAACTTGTCTGGCACGACGACCCCAAGTGAGAGAGTCTTCACCCGAACTTTTTCATCAGCATTTTCTTTCTTAGTTGAAAGGAAGGCGATGATGTCTGGGTGGAAGACGTTGAGGTAAACCACCCCAGCCCCTTGGCGTTGTCCCAATTGGTTAGAGTAAGAGAAGCTATCTTCGAAGAGTTTCATAACTGGAACCACTCCAGAAGCGGCTCCTTCATACCCTTTGATTGGTGCTCCAGCTTCACGAAGGTTGCTGAGAGAAATCCCAACCCCACCACCGATACGAGACAGTTGAAGGGCAGAGTTGATGGAACGTCCGATCGCATTCATATCATCGGTTACTTGGATCAAGAAACATGATACCAATTCCCCACGGCGGGCACGTCCAGCGTTTAAGAAAGAAGGAGTAGCTGGTTGGTAGCGTTGGTGGATAATTTCGTTTGCGATGTCTCGCGCGATAGCTTCATTTCCATCAGCAAAATAGAGAGCATTGAAAAAGACACGGTCTTCCATGCTTTCAAGATAGTATTCTCCATCATTTGTTTTCAAAGCGTATTGGTTATAGAATTTGTAGGCCGCCATGAAGGACTTGAATTGGAAGTTTTGATCTTTGATAAATTGGGCCAATTCCTCTAAAAATTCAGGACGGTATTTCTCGATAAAAGCTCTCTCAATGTAATTGTGCTCGAGAAGGTACTGAATCTTGTCTGTAATCGAGTCAAAGGTTCTAGTATTTGGTACAACATTTTCTTTAAAGAACGCATCCAAAGCTTCTTTATCTTTATGAAGCATGATTTGGCCGTTTACTGGACGGTTGATTTCATTGTTAAGACGAAAATACGTCACATCTTCAAGAGATTTTAATCCCATAATAATCCTTTTCTAGTTCAAAAAAATGAAGAGGAGAAGTCCTCTCTTTCCAAGTAAAAAGTCTAGTGTTAGGTTGCTAACGCTAGACCCTATTTAAGCAAAATACTGTGTTTATTAAGAAAGTTTCTTCAACTTAGCTGGTTGAAAACCAGAAAATACTTCATCCGGTGTTTGAATAACTGGAGCAGCATTGAAGCCAAGGTTCTTAACATGCTCTACAAATTCTGGCTGTTCATCTAAGTTAATTTCGCGGTATTCCACATGATTGCTATCGAGGAATCGCTTGGTCATTTTGCATTGAACACAATTATTTTTTGAATAAATGGTTACCATTTCTTTTTCGTTCTCCTATCGAAATATAAATCTGTAAACAGTATAAACAAAATCCAGCAACTTGTCAACAAAATAAAACTAAATATTGTGCAAAGATATGAAATGGGGTTTTTAAAACACAATATATTGTGGTGAACGGAAATTGAGAAATTCCAAGAAATGGGATAGGAATAGGCTTTAAAGCATCTTTAATTAGTTATAATTTTTTTGTGAATCAATATCCTGTGGTACACTTGCTTCTTTTTATTTGAAAGCGGAGGAAAATGTTACTTATAATATAGTAGAAAATTGAAAAGATTTGTTCTCCATTCTTCAGGTACTTCTTAGAATGTATCTAAATTGGGATTTTTCGCAGTCTTTTTCTGTAAGTCAGTGATAAAAATCTTGAAAAAAATTTCAAAAGATGATATAATACCAAATTGTAAGGGTTATCAAAAGGTAACTCAAAAACTATTTTTTAAAAGGAGAGTCCAATTATGGCTTCTAAAGATTTCCACATCGTGGCAGAAACAGGTATCCACGCACGTCCAGCAACTTTGTTGGTTCAAACTGCTAGCAAATTTGCATCAGACATCACTCTTGAATACAAAGGTAAATCAGTTAACTTGAAATCAATCATGGGTGTTATGAGCCTTGGTGTTGGTCAAGGTGCTGACGTTGTAATTTCTGCTGAAGGTGCTGACGCTGATGATGCAATCGCAGCTATTTCAGAAACAATGACTAAAGAAGGATTGGCTTAAAAATATGACAAAAATGCTAAAAGGAATTGCAGCATCTGACGGTGTTGCCGTTGCTAAGGCATATTTGCTCATTCAACCAGACTTATCATTTGAGACTGTTTCAGTCGAAGATACAAGTGCAGAAGAAGCTCGTTTGGATGCAGCTCTTGAAGCTTCACAAAACGAGCTTTCTCTTATTCGGGAGAATGCAGTAGCAAGCCTTGGTGAAGAAGCAGCGCAAGTTTTTGATGCGCATATGATGGTTCTCGCTGACCCTGAAATGATTGGTCAGATCAAAGAAACGATTCGTACGAAAAAAATCAATGCAGAGGCTGGCTTGAAAGAAGTCACTGACATGTTCATTGCAATCTTTGAAGGAATGGAAGACAATCCTTACATGCAAGAACGTGCAGCAGACATTCGCGACGTTACCAAACGTGTCCTTGCCAACTTGCTTGGTAAGAAATTGCCAAACCCTGCTTCTATCAATGAAGAAGCAATCGTGGTAGCGCATGACTTGACACCATCTGATACAGCTCAGTTGAACAAAAAGTACGTAAAAGCCTTTGTTACTAACATCGGTGGACGTACCAGTCACTCAGCTATCATGGCGCGTACACTTGAAATCGCAGCTGTTTTGGGTACAAATAACATTACAGAACTTGTCAAAGATGGTGATGTTTTGGCTGTTTCAGGGATCACTGGTGAAGTGGTGATCAACCCTACTGAAGAACAAATCGCAGCCTTCAAAGCAGCTGGTGAAGCTTATGCCAAACAAAAAGCTGAATGGGCTCTCCTTAAAGATGCTCAAACAGTGACTGCTGATGGAAAACACTTCGAGTTGGCTGCCAACATCGGTACCCCTAAAGACGTTGAAGGTGTAAACGATAATGGTGCAGAGGCAGTTGGTCTCTATCGTACAGAATTCTTGTACATGGATTCTCAAGACTTCCCAACAGAAGATGACCAATACGAAGCCTACAAAGCTGTTCTTGAAGGTATGAACGGTAAACCTGTTGTCGTTCGTACAATGGATATTGGTGGGGATAAAGAACTTCCTTACTTCGATCTTCCTAAAGAAATGAACCCATTCTTGGGTTACCGTGCTTTGCGTATTTCTATCTCTGAAACTGGTAATCAAATGTTCCGTACACAATTGCGTGCCTTGCTTCGGGCATCTGTCCACGGTAAATTGCGGATCATGTTCCCAATGGTTGCTTTGTTGACTGAGTTCCGTACAGCTAAAGGTATTCTTGAAGAAGAAAAAGCGAAATTGCTTGCTGAAGGTGTTGCTGTGGCAGATGATATCCAAGTAGGGATCATGATTGAAATCCCAGCTGCTGCGATGCTTGCGGACCAATTTGCTAAGGAAGTTGATTTCTTCTCAATTGGTACAAACGACTTGATCCAATACACAATGGCTGCTGACCGTATGAACGAACAAGTTTCATACCTTTACCAACCATATAACCCATCTATCCTTCGTTTGATCAACAACGTGATCAAGGCGGCTCACGCTGAAGGCAAATGGGCTGGTATGTGTGGTGAAATGGCCGGTGACCAAACTGCTGTTCCACTTCTTGTCGGAATGGGCTTGGATGAGTTCTCTATGTCAGCTACATCTGTCCTTCGTACACGTAGCTTGATGAAGAAACTCGACACAGCTAAAATGCAAGAATACGCTAACCGTGCTCTTACTGAATGTTCAACAATGGAAGAAGTTCTTGAACTTTCAAAAGAATACGTGAACGTAGACTAAGAATTCAACAAGACTAAGACAAATCTGTCTTAGTCTTTTTTTACATTGTTCATAAAAATGTTCATTTTATTCGTAATAAACTAGTTAGTAATAAAAATAGTGATTTAAATGTTCGGTTTTTGTTTGATTTTCCTCGTATATATAGTATAATCGTAAGTAAGATAAGGAGGATGACCAAGGAAGGATCGAAAAGGTTCGGGAAAGAAAATGGAAAAACTTTTCCTGATAATTTTACATGATTTTACAGGAATCAACTTGAAAATTAAGTGATTTTATAGTAGAATAATACCAAATAGAAAACGCTTTCAAAAAGCAAAGAGGTGAGTATATGGATAGAAGCACAGACTTATGGACATTTGGAAGAGGGGATAATTTCCATCTTCAAGAGTACTTAGGAGCTCACAAGGAAACAAGGGGAGAACAAGAAGGCTTTACCTTCCGTGTTTGGGCTCCCAATGCTCAGGCGGTGGATCTGATTGGTGATTTCACTGATTGGGAAGCTCGTAAAATTCCAATGGTTCGTAATGAAGGAGGCGTCTGGGAAGTCTTCTGTTCCGATGCAAAAGAGGGAGATATATACAAGTATTTGGTGACTCGACAAAATGGTCATCAGGTGCAAAAAATCGATCCTCTAGCATTATGGATGGAAAAGAGACCCAATACAGGATCTATTATTAAGACCATTCCAGAGAAAAACTGGAAAGATGGTCTCTGGAGAGCACGCCGCAAAAAACTTGGTTTTAAGGAACGACCTGTTAATATTTATGAGGTTCACGCAGGATCGTGGAAACGTAATGAGGATCACAGTTCCTATACCTTCAAACAACTAAAAGAAGAATTGATTCCATATTTGGTGGAGATGAACTACACCCACGTGGAATTTATGCCAGTGATGGCCCATCCATTGGGCTTGAGTTGGGGCTATCAGCTCATGGGATATTTTGCACTCGAGCAGACTTATGGTAGCCCAGAAGAGTTTCAAGACTTCGTGGAAGAATGCCACCTCAACAATATCGGAGTGATCGTGGATTGGGTACCAGGACATTTCATTATCAATGATGATGCCTTGGCTTATTATGATGGAACACCAACCTTTGAATACCAGGATGAACATCGTGCTCATAACTACGGATGGGGAGCCTTGAACTTCGATTTAGGGAAGAATCAAGTCCAGTCATTCTTGATTTCTAGTTTGAAGTTTTGGATTGATACCTATCATTTAGATGGGATTCGGGTCGATGCTGTGAGCAATATGCTCTATCTTGACTACGATAGCGGTCCATGGACACCAAATATTGATGGTGGAAACCTCAACTACGAAGGCGTTCATTTCCTTAGACGGTTGAATGCGATTATCAAGAACGAACACCCAGATGTCATGATGATTGCAGAAGAAAGTTCTGCTGGTCAAAAGATCACGGGTCCTGAAGAAGAAGGTGGACTTGGCTTTGACTATAAATGGAATATGGGGTGGATGAATGATATCCTTCGATTCTACGAAGAAGATCCCATCTACCGGAAATTTGACTTTAACCTGGTAACCTTTAGTTTCATGTATGCATTTTCTGAAAACTTCTTACTACCATTTTCACATGATGAAGTGGTGCATGGTAAGAAGAGTTTGATGCATAAGATGTGGGGAGATCGTTACAATCAATTTGCTGGACTCCGTAACCTCTTGACCTATCAGATTTGCCATCCAGGTAAGAAATTACTCTTTATGGGTTCAGAATTTGGTCAATTTTTGGAATGGAAGTCAGAAGAGCAATTGGAATGGGGCAATCTAGAGGATGAAATGAATGCTAAGATGCGTCGTTTCACTTCTCAGCTCAATCATTTTTACAAAGAACACAAGGAATTGTGGGAGATTGATGATAGCTTTGATGGCTTAGAGATTATTGATGCAGATAACCGGGATCAGAGCGTCTTGTCTATGATCCGGAAAAATCGTAAGGGTGATCTTTTGGTGTGCGTCTTTAATATGGCACCAGTAGAACGCAAGGACTTTACGATTGGTGTGCCTATATCAGCGGTCTATGAAGAAATTTGGAATACAGAATTAGAAGAATGGGGAGGTGTCTGGAAAGAGCACAATCCGACAGTTCAGTCTCAAGATGGACTGTGGAAGGATTATGAACAAACTTTGACCTTTACTTTGCCGGCTTTAGGAGCTAGCATTTGGAAGGTGAAACGGAAGGTTCGCAAAACGAAATCTAAAACATCAGATAAAAAATGATGATCGGTTGACTCTAAGGGAGTCCAAGCTTTAAAAAGAGGAAGTAGTCAATGAAGAATGAAATGCTCGCTTTAATTCTTGCCGGTGGGCAAGGAACACGTCTTGGAAAATTAACCAAAAACATCGCGAAACCTGCGGTTCAATTTGGTGGGCGCTATCGGATTATCGATTTTGCTCTCTCAAACTGTGCCAACTCAGGAATTCACAATGTTGGTGTGATTACACAGTATCAACCACTTGCCCTTAACAGCCATATTGGGAATGGTTCCAGCTGGGGTTTAGATGGAATCAATACGGGTGTGTCTATTCTCCAACCTTATTCAGCTAGTGAAGGAAATCGTTGGTTTGAAGGAACTAGCCATGCTATTCTTCAAAACATCGACTATATCGATAGCATCAATCCGGAATATGTCTTGATTCTATCTGGGGACCACATTTACAAGATGGATTACGATGACATGCTTCAAGCGCACAAGGATAATAACGCAAGTTTGACCGTTGCAGTCCTAGATGTACCTTTGAAGGAAGCAAGCCGTTTTGGAATCATGAATACAGATGCCAATAATCGGATTGTCGAATTTGAAGAAAAACCAGCTGAACCAAAATCAACTAAGGCTTCCATGGGGATTTACATCTTTGACTGGGCTCGTCTGCGCAATATGTTGGTTGCTGCTGAAAAGAGTGATATCGATATGTCAGACTTCGGTAAAAATGTCATTCCAACGTATCTAGAATCAGGCGAAAGTGTTTATGCTTATGAATTCAATGGTTATTGGAAAGACGTTGGTACGATTGAGTCTCTTTGGGAAGCCAATATGGAATATATCGATCCAAATAATGCCTTGGATAGTCGCGATCGTCACTGGAAAATCTATTCACGCAACCTTATTTCACCACCAAACTTCTTTGGAGAACATGGTCACATCGAAGATTCTCTTGTCGTCGACGGTTGTTCGGTAGACGGTACAGTCAAACACTCCATCTTATCAACAGAAGCTCAAGTTCGTGAAGGAGCAGTTGTTGAAGATGCTGTCGTGATGAGCAATGCCATTATCGGTAAAGGAGCTGTCGTGAAACGCGCGATTATCGGAGAAGGTGCAATCATTGCAGAAGGTGTCGTGATTGATGGAACAGAGGAAGTACAAGTTGTCGGTTACAATGAAAAAGTGGGGGTAGCAACAGATGAAGATTGATAAATATTCAGCCATTTTAGGAAATACAGTTGGGTATCATGATATGTCCACTTTGACCAGCCATCGTCCGGTAGCCTCCCTACCGTTTGATGGGAAATACCGCTTGATTGACTTCCCGTTGTCTAGTCTTGCGAATGCTGGTATTCGTAGTGTTTTTGGGATTTTCCAACAAGAAAATATTAGTTCGGTCTTTGACCATATTCGTTCAGGTCGTGAGTGGGGCTTGTCTACTTTATTGAGCCACTATTACCTCGGAATCTATAATACTCCAGTTGAAAATACAACGGTAGGGCCAGAATACTACCAACAATTATTGACCTATTTGAAACGGTCTGGTTCCAACCAAACAGTTGCTTTAAACTGTGATGTTTTGATGAATATTGACCTCAATCAAGTTTTCCACTTGCATAATAGCGTTGACCGTCCGATTACAGTTGTTTACAAAAAGTTGCATCTTCAAAATATCTCTGAAGTCAATGCTGTCTTGAAAATTGATGAAACAGACCATGTTACAGAGCAAAGACTTTTCGATGGCAAGGATCCTGACGAAGTCTACAACATGTCGACAGATGTCTTTATTGTGGATACTCCTTGGTTGATTGAAAAAATTGAAGAAGAAGCCAAGAAAGAATACCCACAAAAATTGCGCTATATCTTGCGTGATTTGGCGGTGGAATACAATGCTTTTGCTTTTGAATATACAGGTTACCTAGCCAATATTCATTCAGTTGAATCCTACTACCATGCAAACTTGGATATGTTGGAAAACCAAAAATTCATGAAGCTCTTTTCACCAAACCAAAAGGTGTATACGAAAGTGAAGAATGAAGAACCAACGTATTATTCCAAGACTTCACATATTAAAACGTCTCAATTTGCTTCGGGTAGTATTGTAGAAGGAACCGTTGAACGCTCCGTTGTTTCACGGCGGGTACACCTTCATGAAGGTTCAGAAGTCCGCAGTAGTCTTCTCTTCCCTGGTGTTGTGATTCATGAAAATGCAATCGTCGAATATGCCATCCTGGATAAGGGTGTCGAAGTGGCTGCTGGTGTGACGATTCGTGGGACAGAAGAAGCACCTGTCGTGGTTAAAAAAGGAACGATTGTTACAGAGGATATTGTCTAATGAAACTATTATTTGTTGCAGCTGAAGGTGCACCATTTTCTAAAACAGGCGGATTGGGAGACGTTATTGGCGCTCTTCCTAAATCCTTAGCGAAAAGTGGTCATGATGTGCGCGTGATCCTCCCTTACTATGATATGGTAGAGACTAAGTTTGGAGATCAAATCGAAGATGTTTTGCATTTTGAGACCAAGGTTGGCTGGAGAAGTCAATATGTTGGTGTGAAACGTATTGTGCGTGATGGAGTCACCTTTTACTTTATTGATAACCAACATTATTTCTTTAGAGGTCATGTCTATGGTGACTTTGATGATGGAGAACGCTTCGCCTTCTTCCAGCTCGCGGCTTTAGAAACGATGGAACGGGTTGACTTCATTCCAGATGTTCTTCATGCCCATGATTACCATACGGCGATGATTCCTTTCTTGCTGAAGGAAAAATACCGTTGGATTCAAGCTTATCATGAAATTAAAACAGTATTGACTATCCATAATTTGGAATTCCAAGGTCAGTTCGACCCAGGAATGTTGTGGGACCTATTCGGAGTTGGATTTGAACGCTATGCAGATGGAACGCTTCGGTGGAATGATTGCCTGAACTGGATGAAAGCCGGCATTCTATATGCTGACCGTGTAACAACGGTTTCTCCTAGCTATGCGCATGAGATTATGACTGCTGAATATGGTTGTGGCTTGGATCAGATCCTTCGGATGGAGTCTGGCAAGGTGACCGGAATTGTTAACGGGATTGATGCAGATCTGTATAATCCTGAAACGGATCCACTCTTGACGTATCACTTCAGTCTCTCAGATCTTTCAGGTAAAGCAGCTAGCAAACGAGCTCTTCAAGAACGTGTTGGTCTACCTGTTCGCGATGATGTTCCTTTGTTTGGGATCGTCTCTCGTTTGACACGTCAAAAAGGTTTTGATGTGGTGGTAGAAGAGTTGCATCAACTCTTGCAAAAGGATATTCAGATTGTTTTGCTGGGGACAGGAGACCCTGGATTTGAAAATGCCTTTGCTTGGTTTGGTCAAGCCTACCCAGATAAACTTTCAGCGAATATCACATTTGATGTCCAATTGGCCCAAGAAATCTATGCAGCGTCGGATGTCTTCTTGATGCCAAGCCGCTTTGAACCATGTGGCCTTTCTCAAATGATGGCCATGCGTTATGGAACCCTTCCTCTGGTGCATGAAGTCGGCGGACTTCGAGATACGGTCCAACCGTATAATGCTGTTGATGGAAGTGGAACAGGCTTTAGTTTCAATAATTTGTCTGGCTATTGGTTTAACTGGGCAGTTGATGAAGCCTTGGCTGTCTACTACAATGACAAACAGGCTTGGTATGGTCTCCAAGAGCAAGCTATGACGCGTGACTTCTCATGGGATACGGCTAGTCAACGATACAATGATTTGTACCAATCCTTATAAATAGATCTATGATACAAACGCCTTTCGAGGCGTTTTTTTGTGTTGCTTTCTTCCTATAAAGAAAACGGTTTATATTTTTGAGTTTTAGAGCTTGCTAAAATAGAAGAAAAAAGATAAGATAGGTAAAGGTAAAAAATCCCGGGAAGGTTCTTATTTCTGGAAAGGATCCCATCCTCTCTAAAAATAATCAGGTCCCTGCTCGAGGGTTAAATATTACTATATAGGAATTTTAGGATGAAAAAAGCGAAACAAACGTTTGAAAAAATGACCAAATATTCGATTCGGAAATTATCTGTCGATGTTGGTCCGGTGGCCATTGGAGCCTTTTTATTAGGAGGAAGCCTGTTAGGGGCTCGTCCTGTCCAAGCAGATCAGGTGACCCTACCTGCTCATGTGCACTTAGGATATGTGACAGAAGAAGAGCTGACTGCTGAAGAAAAAGCACAGGTGATTCATGCAATCCCTGAAGCATATCAAAATGAAGATACTTTCTATCTCGTCTATAAGAAGAAGGAAGCAACTCAGTCGGTTCTTCCTCAAACAGGAAGTCAGGAAATCGCCCTTTTTGGGCTAAGTCTAGCCACTGCTTCCTTTGCGGTCCTCTTACTCTCTAAAAAGCACCGGAAGAAGATCATGGGCGTCCTTTTGATTGGAGCCATGGGACAAAGTCTTCTACTTCCAGTTGAAGTCGCAGCCCTACAAAATCAAGTCTTGCGCGCCTATAATCAGGATCTTGCGATCGCATCGAGCAAAGATCTTGCAAATGGCGTGATTCAAATTGACGGCTATGACTATATTGGTTATCTGCGCTACCCGTCAGTCCAAAAGGCGAGCTTACGAGAGCCAAAGGCTATGCAGGAAACGAAACCTTCTGTAAAAGGAACGATCAAAACAAGTACAGGGATTCCACAAGTGGAACCACAAGCGCGTGTGACCCCAGAAGTCGCTCCAGCCTTTCCTCAAGTTGAAAAACCAAGCCTGGAAGTCTATACTGAGCCTGTGCCATTTGAAACTGTCAACCAAGTTGATCCTACATTACCTAAAGGGCAAACCAAGGTGCTGACTGCTGGTCAAAATGGGGAGCGGACCCTATTGACAGAAGTGAGTGTGGTAGATGGACAAGAAGTTCGCAGAGTCGTTGAAAGCAAGGTCACTAAAGAACCAGTTTCACAAATTCTTGCTGTTGGGACAAAAGAAGATGCCCAACCAACCCCTCAAGCCAGCCCTTCTCCAGTTGTAACGGCTAAGGGGACACAAGAAGAAGGCCATGTTGGCGAAGCTCCTGTTCAACCGGAGAACCCAGCCTATACAGGTGTGGTGGAAGCTAAGGGAACACAGGAAGAAAGCCATGTCGGCGAAGCCCCTGTTCAACCGGAGAACCCAGAATATACCAGTGTAGTAGAAGCTAAGGGGACACAGGAAGAAGGCCATGTCGGCGAAGCTCCAATTCAACCGGAGAATCCAGCCTATACAGGTGTGGTGGAAGCCAAAGGGACACAGGAAGAAGGCCATGTTGGTGAAGCTCCTGTTCAACCGGAGAACCCAACCTATCAAGTAACGGAAGGGACGGTAACAGAGACAGAAACGGTAATCCTTCCATATGAAACAGAGTATGTAACGGATGCCAATCGTTACACAGATGAAGAAAGCCTTCTTCAGAAAGGCGAGGCTGGTAGCCAGGAGATTCGTCGTGTTTATAAGACGGTCAATGGTGAGAAGATTGGCGAACCCGTGAGCACGACAACTGAAACAGTAAAAGCTCCTGTGACAGAAAAAATTAGTCGTGGGACTAAGGCGATTGAAGGCCAAACAGAGGATGTTTCGTATGAGGAAATTCCATTTAAGACGGTAACCGAACAAGATGCCACCTTGCTAAAAGGATCCGAAAGGGTTTCTCAAGTCGGTAAAAATGGGAAGAAGAAAATCACCAAGGTTTACAAGACCATTAAGGGAGTTAAGACAACGGATGCTCCTACAATTTCCGAAGAAGTGGTAGAACAAGCGCAAGATCAGATCATTCAAAAAGGGACTAAAGAACTTGAAAAGCCAACCTTAACCTTGACCAACATTGATCAGGAAGAGTTGAAGCGCAGTGCCAAAGCTACTTATCATTTGGATAAACCAGACGGTGTGACCATCAAGTCCATCCAGGCTGTATTGAAGAAGGGTGATCAAGTGGTGAAAACCCTGACCCTTTCAGAGACGGACTTAGCAGCTGCTTTAGCGGACTTGGACTACTACAAGGATTATACGCTTGCAACGACCATGGTCTATGACCGTGGAAATGGGGATGAAGAAGAAGTTCTCAAGGAAGAACCACTGAGAATTGATCTTAAAAAAGTTGAAATCAAAAACATCAAGGAAACCAGTCTGATTAGCGTGGATGACCAAGGTCTTGAGACCGATAGCAGCCTCTTGTCTGAAACACCATCAGATGTGAAGCCTTACTACTTAAAGGTCACTACCCATGATAATAAGGTTACAAAACTAGCCGTTGATAAAATTGAAGAAGTGACGGTAGATGGCGCGACCCTATACAAAGTAACAGCTAAAGCTCCTGATCTCATCCAACGGACTGCGGACAACCAGTTCAGTG
This sequence comes from Streptococcus sp. 210928-DFI.4.42, assembly GCF_020554365.1. Taxonomy (NCBI): domain Bacteria; kingdom Bacillati; phylum Bacillota; class Bacilli; order Lactobacillales; family Streptococcaceae; genus Streptococcus; species Streptococcus sp. 210928-DFI.4.42. The sequence continues at coordinate 106,526 of NZ_JAJCHF010000002.1, read as the reverse complement.
AGGACTATGTCTACTATATTGCGAAACCCAAAGCACATGAAGGTGATGTCTACTACAATTTTAACGAACTTGTAAAAGCTATGCAAGCCAATCCGACTGGCACCTTTAAACTGGGTAGCAATATGAATGCGGCTAATGTCCAGCCAGCAGGGAAATCCTATGTAACCAATGCCTTCAAGGGAATTTTGGAAAGTACGGATGGGAATACATTTGCCATCCATAACATTACAAGACCATTATTTGGAAACATCGAAGGTGGTACTGTTAAGAATCTCTTGCTTGAAAATGTTAACATTGACATGCCTGGATTTGATCGAGTAGCACCGATCGCAGGTGTTATCAAAAACAATGCAACTGTCGAGAATGTTAAAGTAACAGGAAGTGTTGTCGGGAACAATGACGTAGCAGGAATTGTCAATAAAATTGATGGTAGTGGGAAGGTCAGCAACGTTGCCTTTATCGGGAAACTGCACGCTGCTGGGAACAAAGGTGGCTATCTAGCGGGTGTTGTTGGCGAGAACTGGAAAGGTGTTGTTGAAAAAGCTTACGTTGATGCTGAAATCACTGGGAACAAAGCCAAAGCTGCAGGTCTCGTTTATTCCTCTCAAAATGGTGGAAATAACCACACAGTCGGTAAAGAAGGGGTTCTCAGAAACTCCGTTGCTAAAGGTTCAATTGAACTCAAAGAAGCGGTTCAATCTGGTGGATTACTAGGGACCAACTGGGCCTTGGGGACTATTGAAGACAACATCACCATGATGAAAGTCAAAACTGGTGAGATGGTCTTCGGACATTCGGATATCGACGCTGATGATTACTTCACCTATTCAAGAACCAAGCGCAATTACAGTGTGGAAGGCGTGAGTGAAGGGAAGAAAACCTTTAACAACTCCCGTAAAATCCCAAGCATCTCGCTGGCAGAAGCTGAGCAGAAAATCGAAGCAATGGGAATCACTGCTGATAAATTCACCAGCAGCAAACCGATTGAAGATACGCTCAATCACCTTGTTAGCAAAGACGATCAATACAAGGCCATCACTGCTTACGATGCGACTCGTGAGTTAGCTTACCGCAATATTGCTAAATTGCAACCATTCTACAACAAAGAATGGATTGTCGACCAAGGGAATAAATTGGCTGCAACGAGTCCTCTCTTGACCAAGGAAGTCTTGTCTGTGACCGCTATGAAGGGCAATGATTTTGTCACTAAACTAGCGGATGCGGATCACATCCTGATCCATTACGCGGATAAGACCAAAGATATCTTTAGCATGATGCCGAAAGATTCTAAGGTCAAACAAGTCAAAGAGTACAGTGTAGCAGAGCTCGGTGAAGTGGTCTACACACCGAATATGGTGGACAAAGACCGGAGCGATCTCATTGGTGCCATCGTAGGAAAACTAAGTCCAGTAGAATTGCAATCAGATCCAATCTACACTCACTTAGGTCGAACAGGACCTAACAAAGTCAATGCCATCAAGAACCTTTACCTCGAAGAAAGCTTCCAAGAAGTCAAGGACAATCTGACTCACTTTGTCAAACAACTGGTTGAAAACCAAGATCATCAATTAAATACAGATGAAGCTGCCAAACGTGCGCTCATTAAGAAGATTGATGATAATAAGGCTGCTGTTCTTTTGGGTCTTTCTTACCTCAACCGTTATTACGGGGTGAAATTCGATAATGTCAATCTCAAGCAACTCATGTTGTTCAAGCCAGACTTCTATGGGAAGAATGTTGATGTCTTAGACCGCTTGATTGAAATCGGCTCAAAAGAAGACTACATCAAAGGGACTCGTACCCACGATGCTTTCCGTGAAGTCGTGGCTAAATCGACTCTTTCTGGCAACCTCAATGACTTCTTGAAGTACAATATGGAGCTCTTTACAAAAGAGACAGACTTGAACGATTGGTTCATCAAAGCAACCAAAGACAATGTCTATATTGTGGAGCCTGAGACGACCAATCCAGCATTCGCGTCTGCTAAACACAGAGCCTATGAGGGCTTAAACAATGATGTTCACGGTAAAATGATCTTGCCACTCTTGAACTTAAAAGATGCTCATATGTTCTTGATTTCAACTTACAACACTATGGCCTATAGTTCCTTCGAGAAATATGGCAAGAACACGGAAGCGGAACGAACGGCCTTCAAAGAGGAAATTGACAAGGTAGCGAAAGGCCAACAGAATTACCTAGATTTCTGGTCACGTCTAGCAACGGATAAGGTTCGCAATCAGCTCTTGAAGAGCAACAATATGGTGCCGACCCCTGTCCTTGATAACCAAAACTACAAGGGCATTAGTACAGACCGTTATGGACATACCAACAGTGGCAAGGATGTGGCTCCAATCCGTGAATTGTATGGTCCAACCGATCGTTACCATGCGACAGATTGGCGGATGGGAGCAGTGGCGCGAATTTACGGAAATCCATATAAAGATGACTCTGTCTTCTTCATGGTGACCGATATGATCAGTGACTTTGGGGTCTCTGCCTTCACGCACGAAACGACGCACGTCAATGACCGTATGGTTTACTTAGGTGGTTGGAGACACCGCGAAGGAACTGATATTGAAGCCTTTGCCCAAGGAATGTTGCAAACACCATCCGTATCCAATCCAAATGGGGAATACAAGGCCTTAGGTCTCAACATGGCCTATGAGCGTCCTAACGATGGAAACCAATGGTACAATACCAATCCAAATGATTTGAAGTCACGTGACGAAATTGATCGGTATATGAAAGGCTATAATGACACTCTCATGCTTCTGGATTACCTAGAAGGAGAAGCCGTCCTCAATAAAGGCAGTCAAGACTTGAACAATGCATGGTTCAAGAAGGTTGATAAACAATACCGAGGGGCTAATACCAAGAATCAATTTGATAAGGTGCGTCCTTTGAGTGATGAGGAAAAAGCCATCACCTTACATTCAGTAGATGATCTCATCACCAACAACTTCATGACCAATCGTGGTCCTGGAAATGGTGTCTATAATCCATTAGACTTTGGCTCAGCCTATGTGACGGTGCCGATGATGACAGGGATCTATGGTGGAAACACCAGTGAAGGGGCTCCTGGAGCCATGTCCTTCAAACACAATACCTTTAGACTCTGGGGCTACTATGGTTATGAAAAAGGCTTCTTAGGCTATGCTTCAAACAAGTATAAACAAGAATCCAAACAAGCAGGTCATGCGACTTTAGGGGATGATTACATCATTCAAAAGATTTCTGATGGAACATTCAGTACCCTTGAAGACTGGAAGAAAGCCTACTTCAACGAAGTGGTGACCAGTGCTAAAAATGGACTTCAGGCTATTGAAGTTGATGGGACTACTTATAGCACTTATGATGACTTAAAACAAGCCTTTGCAACTGCGGTTGAAAAAGATCAGGCCAGTTTGAAGAATGGTTCTGTCAAATTTGACAATACGGTTGCACTGAAAGAAAAAATCTTTAAGAAATTGCTGCAACAAACAGACAGTTTCAAAACGTCTATCTTTAAATAATCGAATTCTCTCATCTGCTGAGCAGGTGAGAGTTTTTTAGAAGAAAAAATGAATAGAGGTGGACAAAGCGTCTAAAAATTAAAAGAAATCAATCGTAGATAGGAAAAATTATCATATTAAAAAAATAACGTAATTTCACTAAAACGCTTACTTTTATAGGAAATATTTGACTATTATATCTTTTAGGAGTAAACTAAGGTAGTAAAATTTATAAAAGGAGAATTCATCATGAATTTAACATTTTTAGGTCTTTGTTTAGCCTGTTTTGGTGTGTCACTTGCGGAAGGTTTGATGATGAGCAACCTGTTCAAATCTGCATCTCGCCAACCAGAAATTATCGGTCAATTACGTAGTCTTTTGATCCTTGGTGTTGCCTTTGTCGAAGGTACTTTCTTCGTAACCTTGGTTATGGCCTTTATTATCAAATAGACGCTTCTATTTTAGAAAAGGAGGTGTCAAACCTTGGAAGAAAGTATCAATCCAACGATTACTCTTGGACCTGTATCTTTTAATTTGACCCTACTTGCTATGACCCTGATTTCTGTTTTCGCCGTTTTTGGCTTCATTTATTGGGCCAGTCGAAAAATGTCGATCCGACCAAAAGGCAAACAAAATGTGCTGGAATATGCATATGATTTTGTCGTAGGCTTCACAAAAGGAAATATTGGTGAACATTACATGAAGGATTACTCCTTGTTCTTGTTTGTTCTTTTCCTCTTTCTTTTAGTTGCCAATAACATTGGATTGATGGCAAAACTAGAAACAACCAACGGTTACAATTTGTGGACTTCACCGACTGCTAACCTCGGTTATGACTTTGCCTTCTCATTTTTGATCACCTTGATCGCCCATGTAGAAGGGATTCGTCGTCGTGGTGTGAAGGAATATTTGAAGGCCTTTGTAACACCAGGGTTTATGACACCCATGAATATTTTGGAAGAATTCACGAATTTTGCCTCCTTGGCCCTTCGGATCTTCGGGAATATATTTGCCGGTGAAGTATTAGCAAGCTTGCTCGTGAGTCTATCACATCAAGCTTTCTATTGGTATCCAGTTGCCTTTATTGGAAGCATGGCATGGACTGCATTTTCAATTTTCATTTCATGTATCCAAGCCTATGTATTTACCATGTTGTCATCTCTCTACATTGGTAAGAAAATTAATGGCGAAGAGTAAGTAGAGGAGGAGTAAAAGAATGCATGTATCAATGAGTGAAATTATTGGTAACTTTATTCTCATTGCTGGTTCCTTCCTATTATTAATCTTTTTAGTAAAGAAATTTGCTTGGAACAATATCAATGATATTTTAGAGGCGCGTGCCAAAAAAATTACAGATGATATTGATGGAGCAGAATCAGCTCGTCAAAAAGCTGAGGAACTAGCAAGTAAACGTGAAGAAGAGTTGGCAGGTAGCCGCAAAGAAGCTGCGTCTATCGTCGAAAATGCAAAGGAAACTGCAGAAAAGAACAAATCTCAGATCCTTTCTGAAGCCACTCAAGAAGCAGTACGTTTGAAAGAAAAAGCGCAACAAGAAATTGCGCATAACAAAGAAGAAGCATTGAACAGTATCAAAGGCGATGTGGCAGATCTCACTGTCAATCTTGCCAGCAAATTGTTGAGCCAAGAGCTGGATGCTGAAGGTCAACGCCAACTGATCGATCGCTATCTTGATGAATTAGGAGAAGCCTAATGGACAAAAAGCAACTGATGGTGATTGAGAAATATACCCAGCCTTTTGTTCAATTGGTCTTTGAAAAAGGAGAACAAGATCTAGTCTTTGAAAAATTGACCCAAATCAAGGGGATTTTTGAGGAGACTGGACTTGCTAACTTCTTAGCTCATATCGGTGTAGAGGATGAAGAGAAAGCAAAAAGTCTCAGACTTTTTCAACCCTCTGATTCACAATTACTCGACCATTTGATTGAAGTGGTTATTCTCAATCATCGTGAAGCCTTATTTTATGACATTGTAACGATTTGTTTGGATCAGATTCAACTGTTGAGCAACGCATTTGTCGTCACTGTTACGACGGTTGCTGGTTTGGATCCTGTTCAAGAGCAAAAGCTAATCCCCATTATCGAAAGAAAATTTGGGATTCAAGTTCGCTCGATCCAACAAAAGATCGATCCAGATTTAATTGGTGGCTTTGTCGTGACAGCCAATCATAAAACGTTGGATACCAGTCTCAAACACCAATTGCAAGTTATAAAATCTAAATTGAAATAGAAAGTGGTGTGAATTTTGGCGATTAACGCACAAGAAATCAGCGCTTTAATTAAGCAACAAATTGAAAATTTCAAGCCAAACTTTGACGTCACTGAGACAGGTGTTGTAACCTACATTGGTGACGGGATTGCCCGTGCTCATGGTCTTGAAAATGCCATGAGTGGTGAGTTGTTGATCTTTGAAAATGGCTCATACGGGATGGCCCAAAACTTAGAAACAACGGATGTCGGGATCATCATCTTGGGTGATTTTACAGATATTCGTGAAGGAGACTCAGTCCGTCGTACAGGTAAAATCATGGAAGTCCCTGCAGGGGATGCCTTGATTGGTCGGGTTGTCAACCCACTTGGCCAACCAGTTGATGGCTTGGGTGAGATTGTAACAGATAAATTCCGTCCAGTTGAAACACCAGCTCCTGGTGTTATGCAACGGAAATCTGTCTCAGAACCCCTACAAACTGGTTTGAAAGCCATTGATGCCCTTGTTCCAATCGGACGTGGTCAACGGGAATTGATCATCGGGGACCGTCAAACAGGGAAAACTTCGATTGCCATCGATACGATCTTGAACCAAAAGGGTCAAGACATGATCTGTATCTATGTGGCGATTGGTCAAAAAGAATCAACAGTTCGTACGCAAGTAGAAACTCTTCGTAAATACGGAGCCATGGATTATACGATTGTGGTAACCGCTTCGGCTTCTCAACCGTCTCCATTGCTTTACTTGGCACCTTATGCCGGGGTTGCTATGGCAGAAGAGTTCATGTATAACGGTAAACATGTTTTGATCGTCTATGATGATTTGTCAAAACAAGCCGTAGCCTACCGTGAATTGTCCCTTCTTCTTCGTCGTCCACCAGGACGTGAAGCCTTCCCAGGGGATGTCTTCTATCTCCACAGCCGTTTGTTGGAACGTTCAGCTAAAGTTTCAGATGAATTGGGTGGGGGCTCTATTACTGCCCTTCCAATTATTGAAACCCAAGCAGGAGATATCTCTGCTTATATCGCAACCAACGTGATTTCGATCACAGACGGACAAATCTTCTTGCAAGATAGTTTGTTCAATGCTGGTATTCGTCCAGCCATTGATGCAGGTTCTTCTGTATCCCGTGTAGGGGGAGCTGCCCAAATCAAGGCTATGAAGAAGGTTGCTGGTACCCTTCGTATCGACCTTGCTTCATACCGTGAATTGGAAGCCTTCACGAAATTTGGTAGTGACTTGGATGCTGCGACTCAAGCGAAATTGAACCGTGGTCGCCGAACAGTTGAAGTCTTGAAACAACCTGTTCATGAACCATTGACAGTTGAAAAACAAGTCGTGATCTTGTATGCCTTGACTCATGGTTTCTTAGATAGTGTTCCAGTAGACGATATTCTTCGTTTCCAAGAAGAGTTGTTTGATTACTTTGAAGCACATTATAACCAAATCTTTGAGACGATTCGTTCGACACATGATCTTCCAGCAGAAGAAGAACTGGATGCAGCCCTTACAGAATTTGTCAACCAGTCAAATTTCAAATAGAAATAGGAGTGGAAGATGGCAGTTTCATTAAATGATATAAAAAATAAAATTGCATCCACTAAAAATACCAGTCAAATTACCAATGCTATGCAGATGGTGTCTGCTGCTAAACTCGGGAAATCTGAGCAAGCAGCCAAGGATTTTCAGGTTTATGCCGCTAAGGTACGTAAGTTACTAACAGACTTGCTCCATGGACATGAAACAGAAAATGCCAAATCCCATCCTATGTTGGTGAGTCGGCCGGTAAAAAAGACAGCTTATATCGTCATTACATCTGATCGTGGTTTGGTCGGAGGCTACAATGCCTCCATCCTTAAAACCATGATGGAAATGAAGGCAGAATACCATCCAACTGGAGATGACTTTGAAGTGATCTGTATTGGAAGTGTCGGTGCGGATTTCTTCCGTGCCCGTGGGATTCAGCCGGTTTATGAATTGCGTGGTTTGCCTGATCAGCCTAGCTTTAAGGAAGTTCGTAAGATCATTTCAAAAACAGTCCAAATGTATCAGGAAGGCTTGTTTGATGAGTTGTATGTCTGTTACAACCATCACGTTAACAGTTTAACTAGCCAAATGCGGGTAGAACAGATGCTTCCGATTATTGATTTGGACCCCAATGAAGCAGATGAGGATTATGTATTGAATCTAGAATTGGAATCTAGTCGAGATGCCATTTTGGATCAATTGCTCCCTCAATTTGCTGAAAGCATGATCTATGGTGCCATTATTGATGCTAAAACAGCTGAAAATGCTGCGGGGATGATGGCCATGCAAACTGCAACAGACAATGCCAAGAAAGTCATTGATGAATTAACGATTCAATACAACCGTGCTCGTCAAGCAGCGATTACACAAGAAATTACCGAAATCGTTGCAGGTGCTAGCGCCCTTGAATAGTTGTCGGATACAATTTTTTATACAAAAACAGATGCTCGAAAGAGAACTTTTGAGCAGTAGAAATTACTTAGAATAGGAGAATGACATGAGTTTAGGCAAAATTTCTCAGGTCGTAGGTCCCGTCGTAGACGTTGCCTTTTCCGTTGGAGATAAACTTCCTGAGATCAATAATGCGCTTGTAGTCTATAAAAATGACCAACAAAAATCAAAAGTCGTTCTTGAAGTAGCTTTGGAACTTGGCGATGGGGTCGTACGGACCATCGCCATGGAATCAACCGATGGTTTAACACGTGGAATGGAAGTCTTGGACACAGGTCGTCCAATCTCTGTTCCTGTCGGAAAAGAAACCTTGGGACGTGTCTTCAATGTTCTTGGAGATACCATTGACTTGGATCAACCTTTTGCTGAGGATGCTCCTCGTGACTCCATCCACAAAAAAGCTCCATCCTTTGACGAGCTCTCTACTTCAGAAGAAATTCTTGAAACAGGGATCAAGGTCATTGACCTCTTAGCCCCTTATTTGAAAGGTGGGAAGGTCGGACTCTTCGGTGGTGCCGGAGTTGGGAAGACTGTCTTGATTCAAGAATTAATCCATAATATTGCCCAAGAACACGGTGGTATTTCTGTATTTACCGGTGTTGGAGAACGGACACGTGAAGGGAATGACCTTTACTGGGAAATGAAAGAATCTGGCGTTATTGAAAAAACAGCCATGGTTTTTGGACAAATGAATGAGCCACCTGGAGCACGGATGCGTGTTGCTTTGACTGGTTTGACCATTGCGGAATACTTCCGTGATGTCGAAGGTCAGGACGTTCTCTTGTTTATCGACAATATCTTCCGTTTCACCCAAGCCGGATCTGAAGTATCAGCCCTTTTGGGACGGATGCCTTCAGCCGTTGGTTACCAACCTACTTTGGCAACTGAAATGGGGCAATTGCAAGAACGGATTACGTCAACCAAGAAAGGTTCTGTTACATCCATCCAAGCCATCTATGTGCCAGCCGATGACTATACAGACCCAGCGCCAGCAACCGCCTTTGCCCACTTGGATTCAACCACCAACTTGGAACGTAAATTGGTACAATTGGGGATCTACCCTGCGGTGGATCCATTGGCATCAAGTTCACGTGCCCTTTCTCCAGAAATCGTAGGAGAAGAACACTATGCAGTCGCATCTGAGGTCAAACGCGTCCTTCAACGTTACCATGAATTGCAAGATATCATTGCGATCTTGGGGATGGATGAATTGTCTGACGAAGAAAAGACCTTGGTTGCTCGTGCTCGCCGGATCCAATTCTTCTTGTCACAAAACTTCAACGTTGCCGAACAATTTACCGGTCAACCTGGTTCATACGTACCTGTTGCAGAAACTGTTCGTGGTTTTAAAGAAATCTTGGACGGAAAATATGACCATCTTCCTGAAGATGCCTTCCGTGGTGTTGGATCGATCGAAGATGTGATTGCCAAAGCTGAAAAAATGGGATTCTAAGAAGAGGTGAAAGATGAGTCAAATGAACGTCCAAATCGTTACACCGGATGGACTGGTTTATGATCATCATGCCGCATTTGTATCTGTCAAGACAATTGATGGTGAATTAGGGATTTTACCTCATCATATCAATACCATTGCGGTTTTGGCTGTAGACCAAGTAAAGGTTCGTCGTGTCGACGATGACAAACATATTGATTGGATTGCAGTCAATGGTGGGATTATCGAAGTAGCTGATAATGTCATTACCATTGTTGCCGATTCTGCCGAACGTGCTCGAGATATTGACATTAGTCGTGCAGAACGTGCCAAACTGCGAGCTGAAAAAGCGATTGAAGAAGCCAAAGATCAGCATTCGGTTGATATGGAACGTCGTGCTAAAATTGCTCTTCAACGCGCCATTAACCGGATTAATGTCGGAAATCGTTTATAACATATTAAAAAATAAGGTGGAGGTATGTCCTCACCTTATTTTTGTTGGGAGAGAATCAAAAGAAGAAAGTACGGACCAAATATGGTATAATAGCTGTATGATTCAAATGATTTTTAATCTTTCAAGCCATCTATTGTTTATCTTTTTTGCCTATTACCTATTGATGAACCTGGTTCAATGGGAAAAGTTTTTAAAAGTAAGTGCTGAAAATGCGGTTAAAATCCGTTTTTTGATCTTGATGATCAGCGTCGGAATCGGCTATCTAGCCAGCTCATTTTTTATCAGTGTCTATGAGATGAGTCGACAGATTTTTATTGGCCAATTCTAGCCACATTTTATAAAAAATATGGTATGATAGAAAGCGTGACTTTAAGAAATTGGAGAACAATCCCGTATGGAAAAAATAATCGTTAATGGTGGTCATAATCGACTGGTTGGAACCGTCAAAATCGAAGGAGCAAAAAATGCTGTCCTTCCTCTTCTTGCTGCAACAGTTCTAGCAAGTGAGGGCGTGACAACCTTGAAAAATGTACCTGTTTTATCAGATGTCTTTACAATGAACAATGTTGTTCGTGGGTTGAATGCACAAGTGACCTTCAATGAAGAAGAAAATACAGTTGTCGTAGATGCACGAGAGAAATTGTCTGAGGAAGCACCTTATAAATATGTGAGTAAGATGCGGGCTTCTATCGTTGTCTTGGGTCCTGTCTTGGCACGCAATGGCCATGCTAAAGTTTCCATGCCTGGAGGCTGTACGATCGGTAGTCGTCCGATTGACCTCCATCTGAAAGGTCTGGAAGCTATGGGAGCTGAAATTACCCAAACAGCTGGCTATATTGAAGCAAAAGCAGATCGTCTAAAGGGTGCACACATCTATATGGACTTCCCATCAGTTGGGGCGACACAAAATATTATGATGGCCGCAACCTTGGCTGATGGAGTCACTGTAATTGAAAATGCAGCTCGGGAACCTGAAATTGTTGACCTAGCACTCTTGCTAAATAAAATGGGGGCTAATGTTAAGGGAGCAGGAACTGAGACCTTGACCATCGTTGGTGTGGAGAGCTTGCACGGTGCAGACCACAATGTTGTGCAAGACCGCATCGAGGCTGGAACCTTTATGATTGGGGCAGCCATGACTGGTGGAGACGTATTAATCGAAGATGCCATTTGGGAACACAACCGTCCGCTTCTATCTAAGATGCAGGAGATGGGTGTAACGGTAACCGAAGAAGAAAATGGCATTCGGATTCAGTCGGATATCAGTAAGCTCCGTCCAGTAACCGTTAAAACCCTTCCCTACCCAGGATTCCCAACCGATATGCAGGCTCAATTCACAGCCTTGATGGCCATGGCTAAAGGTGAGTCTACCATGATTGAAACGGTCTTTGAGAATCGCTTCCAGCATTTGGAAGAAATGCGTCGAATGGGCGTTCACTCGGATATTATGCGGGATACAGCTCGTATCGTTGGAGGGGAAAGCTTCCAAGGTGCAGAGGTCATGTCGACCGATTTACGAGCAAGTGCAACCTTGGTCTTGATGGGCTTGGTAGCAGAAGGAGAAACAAAGGTCAGCAAATTAAGTCACTTAGATCGTGGTTATTATCAATTCCATGAGAAATTGGTGGCGCTAGGTGCAGACGTGAAACGTGTAGAGGAAGAAGACGATGAAAACTAATCTTCGCTATGTTGGAAAACAGCTAGGAATTGTCCTCCTGTTGGCTGTGATTGGAATCATCATTTTTGCAGTTGGTTTGGTCATTGGCTATGGAGTGATTGGCGATGGAAAAAATCCATGGTCCATTCTCTCTCCGGATACTTGGTCAGAAATCATTGGAAAGCTAACCGGCAAATAAGATTTAAATAACATTGAGTAAAAAGGAGAGCAGCGAATCGAGTCAGTGACCCATCTAGCGCTGCTCTTTTTTGGAGAGAGGCATGACAAAACAAACAGTAAGCAAACGAACCAAACAAACCTTAGCAGGTTTTGTGGTGGCAACAGCCCTAGCAATCGGGGGCTATTATTTTAATCAACCGACGATAAAAGAAGCGACGGCTCAGGTTGTTTCCGTGGTGACCAGTAGCCAAGAGGAAACACCCAGTAAAGAGTTAGCTAGCTCGGTACTAACGAAATCTGCTCGTTCACAATTAGGAAATGACATAGAATGGAATGGAGCTGGAGCCTTTGTCGTTAAGGGCAATCGAACAGATTTGGATGCCAGTGTGGCTAGTCAACCCTATGCGGATAACAAGACAAAAGAAGTCAATGGAAAGACCGTACCAACTGTTGCCAATGCCATCATGAGCAAGGCGACTCGTCAGTACAGAGATCGCGATGCAACAGGAAGTGGCCTAACCGATTGGAAACCTGCAGGTTGGCATCAGGTTCATAATCTGTCAGGCGAGTACGACCATGCTGTGGATAGAGGTCATCTATTGGGCTACGCCTTGATCGGCAATCTTAAAGGTTTTGATGCTTCGACTAGCAATCCCAAAAATATCGCCGTTCAAACGGCTTGGTCCAATCAAGCCAATGATCCTCATTCCACTGGTCAAAACTACTACGAGACCCTGGTTCGAAAAGCCCTAGATAAGAACAAGCGGGTCCGCTATCGGGTCACTTTGATCTACAATCAGCCGGAAGATCTGATTCCTTTAGGTTCTCAGATCGAAGCCAAATCGAGTGATGGGACTCTTGAGTTCAATGTCTTTGTTCCCAATGTTCAAAGTGGAATGAGCCTGGATTACCAGACAGGAAAAGTAACCATCCATCAATAAGCAAAAAAGCAGGTTTATTTAAGTTATTTTTAAGTATGGAGTGGTACAATTGCATACCTTCTTTAAGAGAAAGGAGAATGTATGAGAACTATTTTTCGGTTTTTCAGAGGAATCCTTCGCATGGCTTGGAGTCTCTTTTGGGGATTTTTCTGGACCATTGCGATCAGTTTTCTCATCCTTGTGGGGATCATCTATTTCACAGATTCTCCTAGTTCTGGTATGGATGGGGTTGGGCGAGCTGCCCAAAAGGTTGTCTATCAAGTTGGAAATTTATTTGGTGATCAGGGCTTTGCATCGCGCTTTGGGATGGCGCCTAGCTCACAGACGACGCAGACGGATAATCATGAGCATAGTGGTGCTCGCTGGGAAAAAGCAGAGGCCACGGTTTATCTAGATCCCAATATCAGTCAAACTTTTATAAAAGCCTATCGGGATGCCATTGAGGCTTGGAACCAAACAGGTGCCTTTACTTTCAAGTTGGTCACAAATGAAAAAGAGGCCAATGTGGTCTTGACCGAGATGGACAACGCATCCGTTTCTGCAGCAGGAGAGACTGCCTCTCAAACTAACCTCTTAACCAATCGGTTCACCCACATCACAGTTCGCCTCAATCGCCATTATCTGTTAAATTATATCTATAACTATAGTTATGATCGGATTGTCAATACAGCTGAGCATGAGCTAGGCCATGCGATTGGGCTGGACCACACGGATGGAGAATCGGTCATGCAACCGGCCGGCTCTTTCTACAGTATTCAGGATACAGATGTGGAAGCAGTCCGACAATTATACAAGGAAGAATAAGTTTTAAAATACTTTCTAAAAGTTCTGAGCCTCAAGGGGCTCAGGATTTTTTTGATGGCTCGTCTTTCCTTGTTTAATCTGAAAAAAGATAGTAAAATAGGGACATGATTATTTTACAAGCCAACAAAATTGAACGCTCTTTTGCAGGGGAGGTTCTTTTTGATAATATCAGCCTGCAGGTGGATGAACGGGACCGGATTGCCTTGGTTGGAAAGAACGGAGCCGGTAAGTCTACCCTCTTAAAAATCTTGGTGGGAGAAGAAGAGCCGACTTCTGGGGAAATCAATAAAAAGCGGGATCTTTCTCTCTCCTATCTGGCCCAGGATAGCCGCTTTGAGTCGTCCAATACCATCTACGATGAGATGCTTCATGTCTTTGACGACCTCCGTAAAACGGAGAAAACTTTGCGGCAGATGGAGCTTGAGATGGGGGAAAAAACTGGGGCTGACTTAGAAAAGCTCATGCAGGATTATGACCGTTTATCGGAAGAATTCCGTCAAGCTGGTGGCTTTACCTATGAGGCAGATATCCGCGCGATTCTTAACGGCTTCAAGTTCGATGAGTCCATGTGGCAGATGAAGATTGAAGAGCTGTCTGGTGGGCAAAATACCCGTCTCGCTCTGGCCAAGATGCTCTTGGAAAAGCCAAATCTCTTGGTGTTGGATGAGCCAACCAACCACTTGGATATTGAGACCATCGCCTGGTTGGAAAATTACTTGGTTAATTATAGCGGAGCTCTTCTCATTGTCAGCCACGACCGGTATTTCCTAGACAAGGTCGCCACCATTACACTGGACTTGACCAAGCATTCCTTGGACCGCTATGTCGGCAATTACTCCAGCTTTGTCGAGCAAAAAGAACAAAAATTGCTGACTGAAGCCAAGAACTACGAGAAGCAACAAAAAGAAATAGCTGCTCTCGAAGACTTTGTTAATCGTAATTTGGTGAGGGCGTCGACTACCAAGCGAGCCCAGTCTCGACGCAAGCAGTTGGAAAAAATGGAGCGCTTAGATAAGCCTGAAGCTGGGACCAAGTCTGCCCATATGACCTTCCATTCTGATAAGGCCTCTGGCAATGTTGTTTTGACAGTAGAAGAGGCGGCCGTTGGATATGATGATCAAGTTCTGTCGGAGCCGATCAATCTGGTTATCCGTAAGATGAATGCGGTCGCTATTGTGGGACCAAATGGGATCGGGAAATCTACTCTTATCAAGTCTATTGTCGGGCAGATTCCTTTCATCAAGGGGGAAGCCCGTTTTGGGGCCAATGTCGAGGTGGGCTACTATGACCAGACCCAAAGTAAACTAACCCCTCACAACAGTGTCTTGGATGAGCTCTGGAATGACTTTAAACTGACACCAGAAGTAGAAATTCGCAATCGCCTAGGAGCCTTCCTTTTCTCAGGGGACGATGTCAAGAAAACCGTCGGCATGCTGTCAGGTGGAGAGCGGGCGCGTCTACTCTTGGCCAAGCTGTCCATGGAAAACAACAATTTCTTGATTCTCGATGAGCCGACCAACCACTTGGACATCGATAGCAAGGAAGTACTAGAAAATGCCTTGATTGATTTTGATGGGACCCTGCTCTTTGTCAGCCACGACCGCTACTTTATCAATCGGGTAGCGACCCAAGTCATAGAACTCTCAGAAGAGGGCTCGACCCTTTATCTGGGAGACTATGATTATTATCTGGAGAAAAAAGCTGAGTTAGAGGCTCTTGCTGCAGCGAAAGCAGAAGCCGTGTCTGTCTCTTCGACCGAAGAAGTCACCAGCAATGACTATCACCTGCAAAAGCAAAACCAGAAGGAACTCCGGAAAATCACCCGTCGCATTGAGCAATTGGAAGCAGAGATGGAAGAGCTGGATCAAAAAATCCAAGACATCACCGAAACCATGCATAGCACCAACGATGCAGCTGACTTGGTCCAACTCCAGAGCGAGCTGGATCAACTGACTGTCCAGCAGGAAGCAGTCATGGAAGAGTGGGCAGAACTGTCAGAGCAGGTGGAATAGATGGAAGATCTTGGAAAAGTTTTTCGCGAACTTCGAATCAGTAAGAATTATTCGTTAAAAGAAGCTGCAGGCCATCAATGAACCCGGCGAACTCATGGAGAGCCAGTAGCAAATCGACCAGCTGACTGTCGCCCAAGAAGAAGCCATGCTAGAATGGGAAGAACTAGCGCAGTAAGTATAGTTTTCTAATTTGTATAAGGAGAACATTATGGCGACTGAAAATGATTGGTTTATGAAGCAGGTTAAAGGTGTAGCCGACATGATTGGTACAACTTTGCGCCTACAGATTCAGAATTTAGATTTGGGGCAGTATGAGGATGAGGAAGGAAGACTCATCAACGGGGCTCGCTATCTTCAGCAAGTCTTAGAAGAGGAGCGCTTTACAGAGGCCATTTCTTTTGTTGAAGAGCAGATGAAACGCCTACCTCTTCATCAGTATGATCTATTGGTTGATTGGCTGATTTCCTACCTAAGACAATTAGATGTTTCCGTGAAAGAAGATCAAGGATTCTACGAAGGGTACTTGCAAGAGTTAGAAAGGCACTTAAAGGAATTTAAGTGGTAATCAAATGGAAGATCTTGGAAAAGTTTTTCGTGAATTTCGAATTAGTAAAAATTATTCATTGAAAGAAGCTGCAGGAGAAGCTTGCTCGACCTCCCAATTATCCCGTTTTGAATTGGGGGAGTCGGATCTGGCTGTGTCGCGCTTCTTTGAAATTTTGGACAATATCCATGTGACGATTGAGAATTTTATGGATAAGGCCAGAAATTTTCAACACCATGAGCATGTTGCTTTGATGGCCCAGATTATTCCACTTTACTATTCAAATGATATTGAGGGTTTTCAAAAGCTTCAAAGAGAACAACTTGAAAAAGCCAAACATTCCACCAATCCCCTCTATTTTGAATTGAACTGGATTCTGCTACAAGGCCTGATTTGCCAGAGAGATGCCAGCTTCACGATGAAGCAACGTGATCTGGACAAGGTGGCAGATTACCTCTTTCAAACGGAAGAGTGGACCATGTATGAATTGATCCTCTTTGGCAATCTATACAGCTTTTATGAGGTAGACTATGTCACACGGCTTGGGAGAGAAGTGATGGAGCGAGAAGATTTTTACAAAGAAATTGGTCGCCATCGAAAACTGGTCTTGATTCTAGCTCTGAATTGCTACCAGCATTGTTTAGAACACCGTTCTTTTGAAAACGCCAGCTATTTTGAAGCCTATGTAGAAAAGATTATCGGGAAGAGCATCAAGCTCTACGAACGCAATGTCTTTCATTATCTCAAGGGATTTGCCCTGTATCAAAAGGGGCAAACAGAAGAAGGGCGGCAGCAAATGCAGGAAGCCATGCATATTTTTGATGTACTGGGACTGCCAGAGCAGGTGGCCTATTATCAAGAACACTTTGATAAATTTGTAATAGATGAATATTCCTAAATAGGACAGTGATAAAGGAGATTTTATGAACCGGCATGCGGTCCAATTAATTAGTCGTGGAGCTATTAACAAAATTGGAAATATGCTCTATGATTATGGGAATAGTGTCTGGCTGGCCTCGATGGGGACTATAGGAAAGACGGTATTAGGAATCTATCAGATTTCTGAGTTAGTGACAGGGATTCTCGTGAATCCTTTTGGAGGAGTGATTTCAGACCGTTTTTCCCGTCGCAATATTTTGATGACGACCGACTTGGTGTGTGGTCTCCTGTGTTTGGCGATTTCTTTTATCAGAAATGATCGTTGGATGATTGCGGCTCTGATTGTAGCAAATATTGTTCAGGCCATTGCCTTTGGTTTTTCTCGACCTGCCAATAAAGCCATTATTACCGAGGTAGTAGAGAAAGAAGAGATTGTGACCTATAACGCTCACTTGGAGTTAGTCTTACAGGTTGTTAGTGTCTGTTCACCTGTTTTTTCTTTCCTAGTTCTACAATTTGCCAGTCTTCATATGACCCTCTTATTAGATGCACTGACCTTTTTCATTGCCTTTGTCCTAGTGGCTTTCCTTCCGAAAGAAGAAGCTAAGGTGCAAGAGAGGAAACAGTTTACCGGGAAAGATATTTTTTCTGATATCAAGGGTGGGTTAGACTATATCTGGCATCAGAAAGAGATTTTCTTTCTCTTATTAGTGGCTTCTAGCATCAATTTCTTTTTTGCGGCTTTTGAGTTTTTACTTCCCTTCTCGAATCGTCTTTACGGGGTTAAAGGAGCTTATGCGACCATTTTAACGCTGGGAGCTATTGGATCTATTCTAGGAGCGCTTGTTGCCAATAAAATGAAATCAAGTATGAAAATTCTCCTGTTTTTACTGATCATGGCAGGGGTCGGAGTGTTCATAATGGGCTTGCCCCTTCCACCTTATCTTTCCTTTTCAGGAAATCTGGTCTGTGAATTTTTTGTGACCATTTTCGACATCCACGTTTTTTCCCAAGTACAAACCAAGGTGGAAGATGATTATCTAGGTAGAGTATTGAGCACAATTTATACCTTGGCTGTTCTCTTTATGCCCATCGCCAAAGGGTTGATGACTTGGTTGCCAAGCGTCCGTATGGAATCATTTCTCTTGATTGGAGCTGGGGTTATTCTCTTTTCACTCTTGGCTCAGCTAGTAGCTAAGCAACTTCAATCAAAAGAACTGTAGGGATCCTTTGATAAATTTGTAAAATATTAATTTTCCCAAATAGGGGACAAAATGAAAACCTCTTTCATGAACTGATACAATAGTTTCAGAAAATGAAGGAGGTTTTTTTATGAATCGACATGCAGTCCAATTAATTGCTCGTGGAGCAATCAATAGAATGGGAAATATGCTCTATGATTATGGGAATAGTGTCTGGCTGGCCTCAATGGGGACTATAGGAAAGACAGTGTTGGGGATTTATCAAATTTCTGAACTTGTCACCTCCATTCTAGTCAATCCATTTGGAGGCGTGATCTCAGATCGTTTTTCCCGTCGCAAGATTTTGATG
The DNA here is from genome assembly GCF_020554365.1 of Streptococcus sp. 210928-DFI.4.42. NCBI lineage: Bacteria > Bacillati > Bacillota > Bacilli > Lactobacillales > Streptococcaceae > Streptococcus > Streptococcus sp. 210928-DFI.4.42. The sequence continues at coordinate 87,877 of NZ_JAJCHF010000002.1, read as the reverse complement.
ACGACCGACCTGGTGTGTGGACTCCTTTGTTTGGCGATTTCTTTTATCAGGAACGATCGTTGGATGATTGCAGCCCTGATTGTTGCCAATATTGTTCAGGCCATTGCCTTTGCATTTTCTCGTACGGCCAACAAAGCCATCATCACTGAGGTCGTAGAGAAAGACGAGATTGTGACCTATAATGCGCGCTTGGAGTTGGTCTTACAGGTTGTCGGTGTTAGCTCACCTGTGTTCTCTTTCCTTGTTTTACAATTTGCCAGTCTCCATGCGACCCTCTTACTGGATGCACTGACCTTTTTCATCGCCTTTGTCCTAGTGGCATTCCTTCCGAAAGAAGAAGCCAAAGTTCAAGAAAAGAAACGGTTCACAGGAAAAGATATTTTTGCGGACATCAAGGATGGACTGCACTATATCTGGCATCAAAAAGAAATTTTCTTTCTCTTGTTAGTGGCTTCCAGCGTCAATTTCTTTTTTGCAGCTTTTGAGTTTTTACTTCCCTTTTCGAACCGACTCTACGGGGTCAAGGGCGCTTATGCGACTATCTTAACCTTGGGCGCTATCGGTTCCATCATTGGAGCCTTGATTGCTAATAAATTTAAATCAAGTATGGAGATGCTTCTCTTTTTATTGATCTTAACAGGAGTAGGAGTATTCATGATGGGCTTGCCTCTTCCTCCTCTTCTTTCCTTTTCTGGAAATTTAGTCTGCGAACTCTTTATGACGATTTTTAATATCCACTTTTTTACCCAAGTGCAAACCAAGGTAGAAGGAGACTACCTGGGCAGGGTCTTAAGCACCATTTTTACCCTAGCCATTCTCTTTATGCCTATCGCCAAAGGCTTGATGACCTGGTTACCAAGTGTCCGAGTTGAATCCTTTCTCCTGATTGGAGCTGGCGTCATCCTCTTTTCACTCCTAGCACAAGTAGTCGCCAAGAAATTGCAAGCAAAAGAGGGTAAATCAGCATGAAAAAAGCACCGATCGGTGCTTTTTTAGTTGTTATCTTTTTCTTCTGCTTTAACTTCTTTCTTTGCTTCTTCCAGTTGCTTTTGAGTGCTCTTGAGTTCTTTTTTTAGGGAGAAGCCCTTTGAAAAATTAATCAAGTTCATGACGAATGCACCTAAGAGGACACAGAGCAAGATCAGAATGATCAAGGGTAATTTAAATTGGACCAAGAGGAAATTTACGGTGACCGTTTGCATGTTTGCAAGGGAAATACCAGCAATCAATAAAATTAAAAGTAATAAAGCAATGTAGTGTAGATTATTTTTGTTCATCATTATCTCCTTATTGTTCAGCAGGGGCCTTGCTTTTCACATCAGCGTACTCTTCCGGCTGCTCTAGGCTTAGAATCTCCTCATAAGCCGGTAGGGAAAGGTCCTTGCCATATTTATTTTTTAAAGCAGTGCTCACTAGGCGATAGGCCAAATTGGCATTTCGGGACAAGATAGGACCGTGGAAGTAGCTGCCAAAGACGTTCTTGTAATGAACCCCTTCGCACCCATCTTCTTTGTTGTTCCCATTTCCATAGACGACCTTGCCCAGTGGTTTTTCATCCTCTGCTAAGAAGGTTCGACCTTGGTGGTTTTCAAAACCATAATAGGTTTCGTTAAATTCTTCATTATGGATTTTGATATCACCGATATAGCGGTTGTTGACTTGGTTGAGCGTATAGTGGCCCATAATGCCAAGTCCTTCAATGCGTTTGCCAGAAGCTTCAATGTAGTATTGGCCTAGAAGCTGAAAGCCACCACAGATAGCCAGGACCACGCCATCGTCATGAATGAAGCGCTCGAGGTCTTCTTTTTTATCTGGTAGGTCCTCAGATACAATGGTCTGCTCGTAGTCTTGCCCGCCGCCGAAAAAGGCGATATCGTAGGCATCAGGGTCGAACCGGTCTTTGAGAGAGACGATATCGACTGTGACATGGGCTCCAAGTTTTTCCGCAACGTACTTGAGCATGAGGATATTCCCATTGTCCCCGTAGGTATTCATTAAGTTGCCGTAGAGATGGGCAATGCGCAGGCTGTAAGGATACTGTGCCTGATCAGAAGATTCTAGAGAAGTATAAGTCATTAGTGCATCTCCTTTTCAATCAGGTGTTCTTGGGCCAAGAGTTCACGGAATTCTAGCATGGCTGTATAGGTAGCTAAAATGTAAGCGTGAGGGGTTTCCTGTTGCTTGATGCGTTGGAAGACCTCTTTTAAATCAGCCATTTCTGTGATCTTTTCTGCAGGATAGCCAGTGACCCGAAGTCGTCGAGCAATCTCAGAGTGGCGCACTCCGCCAGCGTTGATCTCTGGAATGTCCATTTGGGTGATTTGCTCGAAATCTGCATCCCAAATCCAGCTCGTATCGATTCCGTCTGCATAATTGGCATTGAGGAGGACCGACAAGCTAAAGGAATAAGGGGCTAGTTTGATCATTTCAATGGCTTGGGTCGCACCAACCGGATTTTTGATCAGGACCAAGGTACATTCCTTATCCCCAATCTTAAAGGTTTCCTGACGACCAAAGACAGCGCGACTGCGATCAAATCCTTGCTTAATCACTTCAGGTTGCACTCCAAAGAATCCGGCAACAGAGACAGCTGCTAAGGCATTGTAGATGTTGTAGAGACCACCGATATTGATGTGGTAGTCTTGGCCTTGAATCCGGAAGTTGGAAGATCGATGGGTTAAAGAGAGGAGATCCGATACGGCATAGGTCAGTGGTGGCCGGTGGAAACCACAGTGTTCACAGATATAATCTCCCAGGTTAGCATAGGTATTGAGCTTGTACTTGAGGATGTTGTGGCAATGCGGGCACAGGATTCCTTCCGTATTGTAATGGGCTAGTTGTGGCTCTGATTTTTCTGTATCAAATCCATAATATTGGATCGGATTGGATAAGGTCTGACTATTAAATAGCGGACTATCTCCATTTAACAGAACCGTCGCAGTTGGGACCTTGTGAATGGCATCCAAAATCATTTGGTAGGTCGTATAGATCTCTCCATAGCGGTCCATCTGATCCCGGAAAATATTGGTGACCACAAAAAGGCTGGGCTGGATATAATCACAAATCCGAGAGAGGCTGGCCTCGTCAATTTCAAGTACCGCGATCGGTCGATTTGATTTCGAACGCTTAGCCCGTAAGAAGGTCGTTGTAATCCCAGAGATCATATTGGCCCCGCTTGGATTGGTTAAAATCGGTCCGAAAGCTTCTTGGAGAATACCTACGGTCAGCGCAGTGGTCAGGGTTTTCCCATTTGTCCCTGTAATCACAACAATCTCATAGTTTTTTGCCAGTTGACTGAGAATATCTTTATCAAATTTGAGGGCTACTTTACCTGGTAGGGTTGATCCCCGCCCCATTTTTTCTAGAATAGAGCCGGAAAGCTTTCCTGCCAGAAGGCCCAAGGTTGTATTTATCTTCATAAATCATATTTTATCATAAAAAGCGTCAGAAGGTTACAGAAAAATCTGTTGAAACGTGTTATAATAGGATGATGTCTTTTAGAGAAGTGGTAGGTATGAGAATATGAATATTCAACAGTTTACAAATCCACAATTTTGGACCAGTTTGTTCCCGAATTGGTGGAGTATTATTATCAATATCATCGATATTGCCCTGGTGGCTTGGTTGTTGTATTTTTTGATCAAGGCCATCGTTGGGACCAAGATCATGATTTTGGTTCGTGGAGTTATTATCTTTTTCTTGATGCAGTTTTTAGCCAATTTCTTAGGTCTCACGACTATTTCATGGCTGATCAATCAAGTCATTACCTATGGGGTTATTGCCCTGGTTGTGATTTTCTCCCCTGAGATTCGGATTGGTTTAGAACGTCTGGGTCGAGCGACAGAATTCTTTACGACGAGTGAAGTCAGTCAGGAAGAGAAGATGGTGCAGGCCTATGTCAAGGCAGTAGCTTATATGAGCCCACGTAAGATTGGTGCCTTGGTAGCTATTCAAGGGGCCAGAACCCTTCAGGAATACATTTCCACAGGGATTCCACTAGATGCGGAAATTTCAGGAGAATTGCTGATTAATATCTTCATTCCTAATACTCCCTTGCATGATGGAGCCGTCATTGTCCGCAATGATAAAATCGCTGTTTCTTGTGCCTACCTGCCCTTGACCGAAAATACTGGAATTTCAAAAGAGTTCGGAACGCGTCACCGCGCAGCCATTGGTTTATCTGAAGTTTCGGATGCCTTTACCTTTGTGGTATCAGAAGAAACGGGTGGGGTCTCTGTGACCTACAATGGAACCTTCCGACACGATTTAACTTTAGAAGAGTTCGAATCAGAATTGAGAGCCTTCTTGGTTCCTGAAGAGAATAAAACGATTAGTTGGAAAGAGCGTCTATTTGGGAGGGTGACAAAATGAGATCGAAAAAAGAATTTCTTTATGTTTTCGCCTCCGTCTTATTGTCCTTTATCTTGTTTATCAATGCGTCTTCCTTTAATTTTCAAAATAATAGTAGCGCTAGACAAGTCAGCTCAGAGACCTACACCAATACCTTGACCAATATTCCAATTGATGCCAAGTATAATGACAAGACATACTTTGTCAGTGGGTTGACATCAGAGCTAACGGTCTTTCTGAAAGGTTCAAACCGGGTTGCTCTTGCTAGTGAGATGCAACCGGGCACTCGGAAGTTTCGTGTGGTAGCAGATCTTCGTAAGGCCAAGGAAGGTACCGTTGAAGTGCCGTTGATTGTGGAAGATCTTCCGGCTGGTTTGACCGCAACCGTAGAGCCTCAAAAAGTTTCTGTAAAAATCGGGAAGAAAGCCAAAAAATCGTTTGCGGTCAGGGCCACGATCCCGGACAATCAAATTGTAGATGGAATAACGGTATCGGATATTACTCTTGAAACCACCAAGGTAGAAGTGACCAGCGATCAAGAAACCTTGAGTCGCATTGATCATGTCGAAGCTGTCTTCCCATCCAGTGAAATCATTAGTGGAAATTATAGCGGAACCATTTCCTTAAATGCAGTAGATGCCCAAGGAAATGTTCTACCAGGTCTGGTAAATCCGAGTGAAACACGGATTAAAGTAACCACAAAGACTAGCTCGTCTACGTCAAGCTCTAGCAGTTCGTCGTCGACCTCTTCCAGTTCAAGTAATTAGAAAGTAAAAAAGGTAATGAAGAATGGGTAAATATTTTGGAACGGACGGTGTCCGTGGAGAAGCAAATGTAGAATTAACGCCAGAATTGGCTTTTAAACTAGGCCGTTTCGGTGGCTATGTGTTGAGCCAACATGAAGAAGAAACACCCTTGGTATTTGTTGGACGTGATACGCGTATTTCTGGTGAAATGTTAGAGCATGCCTTAATTGCTGGGCTCTTATCTGTTGGAATTCGCGTCTACAAGTTGGGTGTGATTGCAACGCCAGGTGTTGCTTATCTAGTTCGTACGGAAAAAGCCAGCGCCGGAGTTATGATTTCTGCTAGCCACAATCCAGCCTTGGATAATGGCATCAAATTCTTTGGTGGTGATGGCTTCAAATTGGATGATGATCGCGAACTTGAAATTGAAGCCTTACTTGATGCGGCTGAAGATACGCTTCCACGTCCAAGTGCCCAAGGTTTAGGAACGGTCATGGAATATCCAGAAGGCTTGCGTAAGTATCAAGAATTCCTTGTATCGACAGGCGTTCAACTCGAGGGCATGCACGTAGTCTTAGATACAGCAAATGGTGCAGCCTCTACTAGTGCCCGTCAAATCTTTGCAGATTTGGGAGCTCATTTGACCGTCATCGGTGAAAACCCAGATGGTTTGAACATCAATGATGGGGTTGGTTCTACTCACCCAGAGCATTTGCAAGAGAAAGTCAAAGAAGTAGGTGCAGCGATTGGTCTTGCCTTTGACGGAGACAGCGATCGCTTGATTGCTGTTGATGAAAATGGAGAGATCGTAGACGGCGATAAGATCATGTACATCATCGGTTCTTATCTTTCAAGCAAGGGCTTGCTCGAAAAAAATACGATCGTCACAACCGTCATGTCTAATCTCGGCTTCCACAAGGCATTGGATGCGAAGGGGATTCAAAAAGAAATCACAGCTGTTGGAGATCGTTATGTGGTCGAAGAGATGCGCAAATCAGGATACAATCTTGGTGGTGAACAATCTGGTCACGTAGTCATCATGGATTACAATACAACTGGTGATGGTCAATTAACAGGCGTTCAATTGACTAAAATCATGCAAGAAACCGGCAAGAAATTATCTGAATTGGCTGCTGAAGTAACCATTTATCCACAAAAACTCGTCAATATCCGGGTTGAAAATAGCATGAAAGACAAGGCGATGGAAGTGCCTGCTATTCGTGAAATCATTGAAAAAATGGAAGCGGAGATGGCAGGAAATGGACGTATTTTGGTGCGTCCAAGTGGAACTGAACCCCTCCTTCGTGTGATGGCAGAAGCACCTACACATGAAGAAGTGGACTACTATGTAGATACCATTGCTGCAGTTGTTCAAGCAGAAATCGGACTTTAACCTTGTAAAAAACATGGCTCGCAAATAGGCGAGCAGAGGAGGTATATATGAAACAGGTTCGTCAAATTGTATGGGCACTTGCCTTAGTGCTAACGATTCTATTCACAGCTGGTTTGACTAAAACAATTCATGCTGCAGAAGTCTCATCATATACACAGACAGCACGTCTAACGAAAGACGGTAACACGCTAACAAATGGGAGCAAGGTGTTGACAAATGAAAAATTGTCAGCAAGTATTTATTTTGCCTTTCCAGATTCGCAAACTATTCAAGCTGGGGATACCTTAACTCTTAGTTTGCCAAAAGAATTAGCCCTCTACACAGCATTGGAATTCAATGTTCTTGAGGAAGGTCAATCAAATGGTCAGACGGTTGGGAAAGCTGTCGTTGATACAGCTAAGAAAACAGTGACCGTTACCTTTAATGATTATTTCGCATCTCATCCACTCAACAAACGAGTTGCTCTTCATTTTGATGTAAAAGTAGACTCAGAAGTAGTTACAAAAACATCTCCAATCCAGTTTAAACTAGGAAATACAGATTTTTCATTGAATTATGAAAAAACAGCTGGAGAAGCTGGAGACTATGAGATGAAATACGGCTACCAAGATAAGTCTGATCCAACCATTATCAAATGGCGGATTCTCTTAAATGCTCGCCAAGATATGCTTCGAGGAATGGTCATTAAAGACCAATTCGGAGATGGCTTAACATTGGTTGAAGGGAGCTTACGCGCTGTTCGTTATGCTCCTGTCCAAGGTGGGATTAAGAACGAAGCTCAGATCTTAAGTCTCCCAGTTCTGGATAACTTTACTAAAAAAGCTGTTTTCGATAAGAATGCAGATGGAAAGACCACTGGTTTTACAATTGAATTTGGTGATAACTACAATTGGCCAATGTATATTGAATATTCTACAAAAGTGGCACCTGGAACGAAAGTAGGCGATATTGTCCATAATACGTTAACATGGACGGCAACCAATTTCCCAGCACCGCGTAGTTTAACCCGTGAAGTGCGATTGGAAACAGGATCTGGCGAAGGATTAGGTGAGAAAGATCAAACGCCACCGACACCTAGCTCAACCTCCTCATCAAGTTCTAGTTCTTCATCAAGCTCATCATCTTCAACGAGTTCTAGTTCTTCATCAAGTTCATCATCTTCAACGAGTTCCAGTTCTACATCGAACTCAACATCCACATCAAGTTCTTCATTGAAATCATCTTCATCTTCTGTTAAAGAAGAAGCCCCAAAACCTGGTAAGAAAAAAGTTCTTCCAAGTACAGGTGAAAAGATGACACCGGTGGTTCTTATCATGGGTGTCTTCCTAGCAATTCTATCGGTTGGTGTTTTACGTGTAAGAAAAGATTCTTAATATGATCAATGAAAGATCAGACTTCTGTCTGGTCTTTTTGTGTAGGCTCGATTTGAAAAATCCCCTATTTCGTGGTAAAATAGGGCTAATGAATTTATAGTAATCGAGGTATTAGAAGTGGCTTTTGGAGATAACGGAAAACGTAAAAAAACACCATTTGAAATGATCACGATGGTGGTCATTGTGATTATGTTGATTGTAACGGTTGGTGCAATCTTTGCAACCGCAATTGGTGCTCTTTCTTACTAAGACGCACACAGAAATAAAGGAAATCATCTATTTATGAGTATGTTTTTAGATACAGCCAAGATTAAGGTCAAGGCTGGAAATGGCGGCGATGGCATGGTGGCTTTTCGCCGCGAAAAATATGTCCCTAATGGCGGACCTTGGGGTGGTGATGGAGGTCGTGGTGGCAATGTCATCTTCGTAGTAGACGAAGGCTTGCGCACCTTGATGGACTTCCGTTATAATCGGCATTTCAAAGCCCAAAATGGGGAAAAAGGAATGACCAAAGGGATGCACGGACGGGGAGCAGAAGATCTCTATGTACGAGTCCCTCAAGGAACGACCGTCCGAGATGCTGAGACTGGCAAGGTCATTACAGACCTAGTTGAAAATGGACAAGAGTACATTGTCGCCCACGGTGGCCGTGGCGGACGTGGAAATATTCGTTTTGCTACTCCAAAGAATCCAGCTCCAGAGATTTCTGAGAACGGGGAACCTGGCCAGGAGCGCGAACTCGAATTAGAACTCAAAGTCTTGGCAGACGTTGGTTTGGTTGGCTTCCCTTCTGTTGGGAAATCTACCCTTCTTAGTGTCATCACTTCAGCCAAACCAAAGATTGGAGCTTATCATTTCACTACCATCGTTCCAAATTTGGGAATGGTTCGGACGCCGTCAGGTGAATCCTTTGCAGTCGCAGACCTTCCTGGATTGATTGAAGGAGCTAGCCAAGGAGTCGGACTAGGAACCCAGTTCCTTCGCCACATCGAGCGCACACGAGTTATCTTGCATGTTATTGATATGTCAGCCAGTGAAGGACGCGATCCTTACGAAGATTATGTTCAAATCAATAAAGAGCTTGAAACTTATAATCTTCGTTTGATGGAGCGACCTCAGATTATCGTGGCAAATAAAATGGATATGCCAGAAAGTCAAGAAAACTTGAAAGAGTTCAAGAAGAAATTGGCAGCCAATTACGATGAGTTTGATGAACTGCCACAGATCTTCCCGATCTCTAGTTTGGCGCATCAAGGTTTGGATAACTTGTTAGAAGCAACGGCAGAATTGTTAGATAAAACGCCAGAATTCCTCTTGTATTCAGAAGACGAAATGGCTCAAGAAGAAGTCTACTATGGCTTTGATGAAGACCAGCCAGCCTTTGACATCAGTCGGGATGACGATGCCGCTTGGGTCTTGTCTGGTGAAAAACTTGAAAAACTCTTTAATATGACGAATTTCGATCGGGATGAAGCGGTCATGAAATTTGCTCGTCAATTGCGTGGCATGGGTGTTGATGAAGCTCTCCGTGCGCGTGGGGCAAAAGATGGCGATATTGTCCGGATCGGTAAATTTGAATTTGAGTTTGTAGATTAGGATAGATCCCCAGAGGATCAAGGATTCCAAATAAGAAGTGAGGCTTTTTCAGTGGGAGATAAACCAATATCTTTTCGAGATGAAAATGGAAATTTTGTTTCAGCAGCCGATGTTTGGAATGCTGAAAAACTAGAAGAACTTTTTAATACGCTAAATCCTAAGCGGAAATTGCGCTTACAAAGGGAAAAATTAGCAAAAGAAAACCAGCAGAAGTAAATAGACTTGGAGAATACTATGGCAAAAACAATTCATACAGATAAAGCACCCGCAGCAATTGGACCTTATGTTCAAGGGAAAATCGTAGGCAATCTTCTCTTTGCAAGTGGACAAGTTCCCTTGTCACCTGAAACTGGCGAAATCATTGGCGAAACCATCCAAGAACAAACAGAACAAGTCTTAAAGAACATTGGGGCTATTTTGGAAGAAGCTGGGACAGACTTCGACCATGTGGTGAAAACCACTTGTTTCTTAAGTGATATGAATGACTTTGTACCTTTTAATGAGGTCTATAAAACAGTCTTTACTACAGAGTTTCCAGCTCGATCTGCTGTTGAAGTAGCACGCCTGCCACGTGATGTGAAGGTTGAAATTGAAGTTATTGCGGAAATTAAGGCCTAATAACCATTCAAAGACAAAAAGACAGAGTGGAGAGCAGGAAACTGTAGGCCACTCTGTTTTATTTATGGGAGGAGAAAATGACAGAAAGTAAGATTCAACTGGTCATGGTAACAGGGATGAGCGGTGCGGGTAAGACCGTCGCCATCCAATCGTTTGAGGATTTGGGTTACTTTACCATCGATAATATGCCACCGGCGCTCTTGCTGAAATTTATTGAGCTCATGCGCCACAGTCCCGATAACAATAAATTAGCCGTTGTTGTGGATATGCGGAGCCGTTCTTTTTTCAATGAAATTCGCACCATTTTGGATGAATTGGACAATCAAGAAGACCTGGATTTCAAGGTCTTGTTCTTGGATGCCACTGACAGTGAGTTGGTAGCACGATACAAGGAAACCCGTCGTAGCCATCCATTAGCGGCAGATGGCCGTGTCTTAGATGGGATTACCCTAGAGCGCGAACTCTTGTCCCCTTTAAAAAATATCAGTCAAAATGTGGTGGATACGACTGAGTTGACACCTCGTAATTTGAGAAAAACGATCGCAGAACAATTTGCCAGTCAAGATAATCAGCCAGATTTTCGGGTTGAGGTCATGTCATTTGGGTTTAAATATGGCCTTCCGATCGATGCTGACCTTGTCTTTGACGTGCGTTTCCTTCCAAACCCCTACTACAAATTGGAACTTCGGAATTTAACCGGTCAAGATCCAGCTGTCTATGATTATGTCATGGATCACCCTGAATCAGAGGACTTTTACCGTCATCTCCATGACTTAATCGTTCCTATTTTACCGTCCTATAAACGGGAGGGTAAATCCGTTCTCACCATCGCCATGGGCTGTACTGGAGGTCAACACCGTTCAGTAGCCTTTGCAGAGCGCTTAGCGCATGATTTAGAAAAAAATTGGCAGGTCAATTGCAGTCATAGAGACAAGGACAGACGGAAAGAAACGGTGAATCGCTCATGAGAAAACCGAAAGTAACCGTTATTGGAGGAGGGACAGGGATTTCTGTTATTCTCGATAGTCTAAGAAAGAAACCGGTCGAGATCACTGCCATTGTAACTGTTGCAGATGATGGCGGTAGCTCAGGTGAATTGCGGAAGAACATCCAAAAATTGACACCACCTGGGGATCTTCGAAATGTCTTGGTTGCTATGTCAGATATGCCTCGTTTTTATGAGAAAGTCTTTCAATACCGCTTTGCGGACGATGATGGGCCTTTGGCTGGGCACCCTTTGGGAAACTTGATTATTGCAGGGATTTCAGAGATGCAAGGCTCGACCTATAATGCCATGCAGTTGTTGACCAAGTTCTTTCATACAACCGGCAAGATCTATCCGTCCAGTGATAGTCCCTTGACCCTTCATGCCGTTTTTCAAGATGGAAAAGAAATAGTAGGAGAAAGCCACATTGCCAACTACACTGGCATGATTGATCATGTTTATGTGACCAATACCTTTGATCAAGAGCGTCCAAAGGCTAGTAAGAAAGTGGTGGAAGCGATTCTTGAAAGTGACATGGTCGTCTTGGGTCCTGGTTCGCTCTTTACCTCGATTCTTCCTAATTTGATGATCGATGAGATTGGGAAAGCCATCCTTGAAACCAAGGCCCAAGTAGCCTATGTTTGTAATATCATGACCCAAAGAGGAGAAACCGAGCATTTCACAGATAGTGACCACGTTGCCGTGCTCCATAAACATTTGGGAGAAAAGTTCATCGACACCGTCCTTGTCAATATCAATCAGGTTCCCGCAGCTTATATGAACAGCAATAAATTTGATGAATACTTGGTGCAGGTAGAGCACGATTTCAAAGGGCTGCACTCGCAAGTTCCCCAAGTGATTTCTTCTGATTTCTTGAAGCTGGTCAATGGAGGAGCCTTTCATGATGGCGAAAAAGTAGTCGAAGAACTGATGCAGATCGTGCAGGTGAGAAAATGAGTTTTACGGTTCGTGTCAAAGAAGAATTATTGTCTCTCAAGCGATTTGAAAAGAGTGAATTAGCTGCTATTATCAAGATGTCTGGGAGCCTCGGCATATCAATGGGCGGCTTGACGCTATCGGTAACGACAGAAAATGCCAAGATCGCTCGCCATATCTATGAATTATTGCATCATTTTTATGAGGCCAAATCAGATATTCGCCACCATCAAAAAACCAATTTGAAAAAGAATCGTGTCTACACAGTATTCTTGGATGAAAAGGTAGAAGAGATTTTAGCTGACTTGCATTTGGCAGATGCCTTTTTTGGGATTGAGACAGGCATTGATGCTAGTGTTTTAGAAGATGAAGCAGCTAGCCGTGCTTATCTTCGGGGAGCTTTTCTGTCGAGTGGTTCGATAAAAGATCCTGAAAAAGGGAAGTACCAGCTGGAAATTCATTCTGTTTATACAGACCACGCGGAAGGAATTGCCCTTCTCATGCAAGGATTTTTACTAGATGCGAAAACCATCGAGCGGAAAAAAGGAGTGGTAACCTATCTGCAACGAGCGGAAGATATTATTGATTTTCTCATTGTAGTAGAGGCCATGCAAGCCATGCAGGAATTTGAGTCTATCAAGGTCATGAGAGAGACGCGCAATGACCTCAATCGGGCCAATAATGCCGAAATGGCCAATATCCAGCGCACAGTCACAGCCAGTATGAAAACCATTAATAATATTAGTAAAATTGTGGATACGGTCGGCCTAGGTAGTTTACCAAGTGACTTGCAAGAAGTTGCCTATATCCGGATGAACCATCCAGATTATTCCATCCAGCAAATCGCAGATAGCTTGCAACAACCTATTTCAAAAAGCGGCGTTAACCACCGCTTGCGTAAGATCAATAAGATCGCAGACGATCTAGACAAATAAAAAAGGCCAAAGGCCTTTCATAATGAGGTTAAAGTCTTTTTAAAAACTTTCCTTAGGTGAGTACGGACGTCAGCGAACTTCATAGAAGTTCCATGACTAAATCAAGATACTAAGGGCGTCTGCGGATCAAGTCAAAATAGGAAGTTTGACGCAGAATCCTTAGGTTCTAGGAAAACTTATCTTTTTGACACAAGCCGCAGCCCGTGTTCAATTCGTATTGAGCCCCTTCGCTCTTTAATTTCTGGGCTCAGGCTAAAATAGTTTCCCAAACTGTTTTACTCTCAAAACTCCCGAGTGCCTGAAACGTATTGTTTCAGGCACTTTTCTCACAGCGGAAAGTTTTTGTATTTTCTTGATTCATACTAAAAATAGGAACTCATTTTTACTTCTTTGCAGAATCGATTAACTTAAAATAGTTTGACTTCAATTTAAAAAAGGCCAAAGGCCTTTTTTATTATAAACTAGTTGAGTGCGTTGGTTGGACTTTCTTATCTGGATAGATGTAGTTGATGGCATTGTTTACGGCTGTTGGAGCTTCCCCAAGACCTGTAGCGATGAGATCAATCTTTCCTTCGTAGAAGCAGCAGTCTCCACAGGCATAAATTCCAGGAAGGCTGGTTTCTTGTTTTTGGTTCACCTTGATTTTATGGCGTTGCAATTCTACACCCCATTCTTTCAAGTTTCCGATAGAAGATTTAAAGCCATAGTTGACAAATAAGTGATCAATCGGGATAAGTTCGGTTTCATCGGATTTAACTTTTGTGATTTCAAGATGAGTAGCATGACCATTTTCGCCAATCAAGCGGCTAGGAACAAATGGTGTTTTGATGCTGACAGAAGATTGTTTGAGTTCTTCAACGCTATGTTCCAAGGCACGGAAGTTGTCCCGACGGTGAATGATTGTAGTTGGAGCAATCTTGTCAAAAGCAAGAGCCCAGTCCACAGCAGAGTCCCCACCACCAAGGACGGTCACTTGCTGTCCTTCATATTGCTGGATATTTGAAACATGGTAGTGGACATTATCGAAGTCTTCAGCCCCCTCGATATCAAGAGCACGTGGTTTAAAGGCACCGCCACCCATGGCAATGATGACGGCTTTAGACTGATGCACTTGGCGAGAAGTAGTGATAGTGAAGAGGTCACCCTCTTTTTGAATATCCTCTACAGTTTCATTGAGGAAGATCGGTGTATCGAATCGTTTGACTTGCTCGATCAAGCGGTCGCTTAATTCTTCACCTGTTAAATTGGTAAAACCGGGTACATCGAGGATATTTTTTTCTGGATAGAGAATGGCTGGTTGCCCTCCCAGTTGAGGTAAGGAATCAATCAGTTTGACTTTAACTTGGCGCATATTGCCATAAAAAGCAGCAAACAGACCAACTGGTCCGCCCCCAACAATCGTAATATCATAAATTTCTGACATGGTATCTCCTTCAGGGTTTTCTATGTTTCCATTGTATCATAAAATAGGAAGAATGAAAAAGTCGGAAAAAAGAAATGGCATGAAGGCTAGGAAGGCTAGAAAAGTTTTAAAAGATCTTGACAGCGTCCTTAAAGTGTGATAAAATGATTAAGATTTTAGGCTTGAAGGGAGTGAAAAATATGTCAAAAACAGTAGTACGTAAGAATGAATCTCTTGACGATGCTCTTCGTCGTTTCAAACGTGCGGTTACTAAAGCTGGTACTCTTCAAGAAACACGCAAACGTGAATTCTATGAAAAACCTTCTGTAAAACGTAAACGTAAATCAGAAGCAGCTCGTAAACGTAAAAAATTCTAATTGAATACAGAAACAGACTTCGGTCTGTTTTTTGTTTTTTCTCATCCATCAAAGACAAAAAAACCGACCTTCCAGCTAGAAGATCGGATCTTTTTATCTGATTATTTGTTTGCAAGCAAGTCGCGGATTTCAGCAAGCAACTCTTCTTGAGTAGGAGCAGCAGCTTCTTCTTCGACAGCTTCTTCTTTTTTACCAAGGTTTTGAGCTTTTTCAGCAGCTTTCACTACGAAGAAAAGAACAGTACCAACAACAAGGAAGTTGATCACAGCGCTCAAGAAGCTACCGTATGCAACACCGTTCCATGACAATTGTGCAATATTTTCAACATGAGCAGCTTTCAAAGCTGGTTTCAAAATAAGTGGAGTGATGATATCGTTAACAAATGATGTTACGATAGCTCCGAATGCAGCTCCGATAACGACTGCAACAGCAAGGTCAACAACGTTTCCACGAAGGAGAAAAGCTTTCAAATCTTTTAACATATCCTATATATGTCCTTTCATAATAATTTTTTACTATGATAGTATAACGGAAAAATATGTGACTGACAAGAAATATGCCCAATTTTTTTAAATTAGTGATAAAGGTTGAAAATCTTTTCTTTTCTGTGTGAAATCGGTAGGAAAAAATTTACTTTTACTAACTTTTAGTATAAAATATAAAGTGATAATCTATGGTAAAATGGAGGCACTGTTTATGGTTGATAAAGAGCTGATTGCAGAGATTAAAAACAGTGTAAACATTGTTGAAGTCATTGGAGAAGTTGTTTCTTTGACCAAGGCGGGCCGTAACTTTTTAGGCCTCTGTCCTTTTCATGGTGAAAAGACTCCTTCCTTTAATGTCGTTGAAGACAAGCAGTTTTACCATTGTTTCGGATGTGGTCGCTCTGGAGATGTCTTTAAGTTTATTGAGGACTACCGTGGAGTCGCCTTTATGGATGCGGTCCAGATCGTAGCAGAAAAAGCTGGCATTGCGCTTCAGTACCAAGTAAGGCCGGCTCAACCAACGTCTATCAATCCCAACCAAGAACTTTATGAGATTCATCAGGAAGCTAGTAAGTTTTATCAGGCGATTTTGATGACGACTAAGATGGGGGAAGAAGCGCGACACTATCTGCATGAACGTGGTCTGACGGATGAAGTCATCCGACATTTTCAATTGGGCTTAGCCCCTGCAGAAGGAAATTACCTCTATCGCAATCTCTCTGAGAAATTCTCTGAGAAAGTGATTACCGATTCGGGTTTGTTTACAATCTCAGATGCTGGAACGGTTTTTGATGCTTTTCAGGATCGGATCATGTTTCCCTTGACAGATGATAGTGGACGTGTCATTGCCTTTTCTGGTAGGCTGTGGAAACTAACGGATGATGGCAGTCATCAAGCCAAGTACAAGAATAGTCGTAGTACCCGTCTATTTAATAAAAGTTATGAACTCTATCATTTAGATCAGGCTAAGGCAAGCGCCAAAAAGCAACATGAAATGTATATCATGGAAGGCTTTATGGATGTCATTGCGGCATATCGAGCTGGGATTGAAAATGCGGTCGCTTCTATGGGGACAGCCTTGACACCAGAGCATGTCCAGCACCTGTCTCATTTTACCAAAAAGGTCATCTTGACCTATGATGGGGATAAGGCAGGGCTTGAAGCAACAGCTAAGGCCTTGGATGTCTTGCAGGATCTGGAGTTAGAGATCGTCCGTATCCCAGATCAGATGGACCCTGATGAGTACCTCAAAAAGACGTCCCCAGAAGATCTTGCTACCCTCTTGAAGAATTCTCGAATCAGTAAGGTTGAATTCTGGATGCACTACTGGAAACCCCAGTATATTGAGAACTTGCAGGCGCAAATTGAGTTTGTCGAAAAGCTGGCACCGATGATCGCCCAGACGCGCTCCATTACAGCGCAAAACACCTATATTTATAAGTTGGCTGATTTATTGCCGGACTTTGATTACTTGCAGATTGAGCAGATTGTCAATAATAGTCGCTTGCATCAACGGCAAGAAGCGCAAAAAGGTGGACGATCAAAAACGTCGAATTTTTCAGTCGATCTCCTGCCGAATCGTGGGATGACGCGCTTGATCAAGGCGGAAAATCATTTATTAAGTAGGATGAAGGATTTTCCAATGGTGCTCAATGATTACCGTTTGCGACCTGATTTTGCCTTTGACACGCCGGAGTTACAGATCTTGTATCAATTGCTCTGTCAAAATGGAGAAGTCACCTCTCAGGATTTATCCGAGCAGCCTGAAGGGATCCAGCACGCCTGGTACCGGATGTTAGAAGAAGATTTACCAGAAGAGATAGCAGATGGTGAGTTAGAAGAAGTAGAAGCGACGCGGAATCGTGAGCTTCTTCGCAAAGAAAGTCAACAAATTGGAAATAAAGTGAAGGAAGCTTCCTCAATAGGGGATGCGGAAAAAGCTTTATTGGAACTCGAGCGTTTAATCGCTCAAAAAAGAAGAATGGAGTAGGAATGGCTAAAGAACAAAAAGATATTACAACATTGGACGTTCAAATTGCAGAATTTATTCGCAGCCACAAGAAAAGCGGAACTGCAACAGATGATGAAATTAATGACCAATTGGTTATTCCATTCACGCTAGATGCAGATTGGATTGAAGATCTTTTGCAACGCATTCAAGATGCAGGGATTTCGATCACGGATAAAGACGGCAACCCAAGTGCGCGTGTGTTGAACAATGAGGAAGAGCCAGAGTTGTCAGATGAGGAATTGCTTGGAAGCAACTCTGCTAAGGTCAATGACCCGGTACGGATGTACTTGAAAGAAATTGGGGTTGTTCCTCTTTTGACCAATGAAGAAGAACAAGAATTGGCTATCTTGGTGGAACAAGGTGACTTGGAAGCTAAGCAACGTCTAGCAGAAGCCAACCTTCGTTTGGTTGTATCCATTGCGAAACGTTACGTTGGTCGTGGGATGCAATTTTTGGATTTGATCCAAGAAGGAAACATGGGCTTGATGAAGGCGGTTGATAAGTTTGACTATACCAAAGGGTTCAAGTTCTCTACTTATGCTACTTGGTGGATCCGTCAGGCCATCACTCGTGCCATTGCAGACCAAGCGCGTACCATTCGGATCCCTGTTCACATGGTGGAAACCATTAACAAGTTGGTTCGTGAACAACGTAATCTCTTGCAAGAATTGGGACAAGATCCAACACCTGAACAAATCGCTGAGCGCATGGATATGACACCTGATAAGGTGCGTGAAATCTTGAAGATTGCTCAAGAGCCTGTTTCTCTTGAAACTCCAATCGGGGAAGAAGATGATAGCCATTTGGGCGATTTTATCGAAGACGAAGTGATTGAAAATCCAGTAGACTACACCACTCGTGTGGTTCTACGCGAACAATTGGATGAAGTCCTCGATACCCTGACAGACCGGGAAGAAAATGTTTTGCGTCTTCGTTTTGGTCTCGATGATGGAAAAATGCGGACCTTGGAAGATGTGGGGAAAGTCTTCAACGTGACCCGTGAACGGATCCGTCAGATCGAAGCCAAAGCCCTCCGCAAACTCCGCCACCCAAGCAGAAGCAAACCATTGCGTGACTTTATAGAGGATTAAAAAGATCCTGCGGATCTTTTTAACGGTCGCCTAGAAATGAAGAAGCGACCCAGATCCTGCGGATCTTTTTAACCCGAGCCGAAAAATTCGGAAGCGAGGAAGGTCCAGTGGACCTTTTTAACCCGAGCCAAGAAATTCTATCGAGAGTAAATAGCAGAAAAAGGAAGTCATATGGCATATACAACTGAGCAAATTGAAGAAATTAAAAATAAAATCTTAAATGCTTTGGAAGAGGTAATCGATCCTGAGCTTGGGATTGACATTGTCAATTTAGGTCTTGTCTACGAGATCCATTTTGACGGTGAAACTGGAGCAACCATCATTGATATGACCTTAACGACCATGGGGTGTCCATTAGCGGACCTTCTGACAGATCAGATTCATGATGTTTTAGCAGAAGTAGAAGAAGTGACATCTGTGGATGTGAAGTTGGTCTGGTATCCTGCTTGGACGGTTGAAAAGATGAGCCGTTACGCACGGATCGCACTTGGAATTAGTTAAATATTCTATGCATCAAAACAAATCAGAGGTTGGGGTTTCCCTAACCTCTGATTTATTTATCCCTATTTTTTTGAACAAGTATTTACAAATTCTTAGCAAATTTTCAGATAAAGTTGCAATCATCAAGGGGACAGGGTATAATAGCATAAATAGAAAATAAAGGAGATTTACATGAATCAGTATCCTTTGGTCTACTTGGACCATGTGACAAAGAATTATGGGCATGAAGTTGCTCTCATGGATGTTAGTTTGAACATCCAACCTGGCCGTATTATTGGCCTTTTGGGTCCCAATGGTAGTGGGAAAACAACCATCATTAAATTGATTAATGGTTTGTTGCAACCAAGCCTTGGAAATATCTATATTCATGGGCAATTACCATCCCCAGCTTCTAAAAAAGTGGTTTCCTATTTGCCAGATACAACTTATCTGAATGAAAATATGAAAATTATTGATGCTATTAGCTATTTCCAAGATTTTTATGCAGATTTTAATGTCCAACGAGCTTACCAATTGCTCAACGATTTGCATTTGCAGCCAAATCAAAAATTGAACAGCCTTTCAAAAGGGAACAAGGAAAAAGTGCAATTGATTTTGGTGATGAGCCGTGAAGCTGACTTGTATGTTCTTGATGAACCAATCGGTGGGGTTGACCCAGCAGCGCGTGATTATATTTTGCGGACCATTATTCAAAACAGACGTCCAAACTCTTCTGTCTTGATTTCTACTCACTTGATTGCGGATATTGAGCAAGTTTTGGATGAGGCCATTTTCATCAACCAAGGAAGAATCCTCTTGCATGAAAATACGACTGTTATGCGCAATCAACACGGAAAATCAATCGATGAGATCTTCCGTGATCAATTCCGTGTTTATTAGGAGGAACCCATGTTTGGTAAATTATTAAAATATGAATTTAAATCGACAGCTAAGTGGTATTTATTGATCACCCTGATCGCACTAGGTTTGTCAGTGATTACAGGTGTTATTGGTGGAAGTGCTACAAACGGTTTTGTGAATATGGAAACCAATAGTATGCAAATCATAACGGGGACTCTTGGGATTCTCATTTTTGGAGGAGTCATTGGTCTTTATCTTAGTAACTACTATATTATTATCCGTCGTTTCTATTCCAACTTATACGGACGCGAAGGTTACTTGACCTGGACCCTTCCAGCTAGCCCGCATGCGATCATTTTATCTAAATTTGTGGGAGCTTTAGTAGCGAGTCTTTACTGCCTATTCCTTCTATTTTTGAGTGGTTTTATCACAATACTTGTGATGGGCGCTGTCATTGGACAAGACCTCTCTCCTGTATTTAGTATTATCGCTGAGGCTTTTAGTCATTCTATTGCTTATTGGATTATCGTTTGGTGGATTTTTACCACAGCCTCAGGGATCTTCCTATTTTATGTATCGATCGCACTTGGCCAACTGTTTCAAAATCGTCGAGGATTTAAGGCTATTCTGTTTTTCTTTCTCTTGTGCATTGTTTTAAGTATCATCGGTACAGCAGTCAATCCTTTTAAAGATTCATATGCTGTCGGGTATGCATTGGTTTATGGAAATATTGATGATTTGGGAGCAAACTTCATTCCAGGTCTCATCTATGAAGTCATTAAGATTGTTTCTATGTACTTCACCATTCACTATATCAGCAAATATAAGTTGAATCTTCAATAAAAACAGTTAATTGAACAAGGAGCTCCCCAGTGGAAGGTTTCTTGTTCAATTTTTTTCTTTTGCATTTTTAGCTAGATTTTGATATACTAAATGTATTCGTTTTGGGGTCGTTACGGATTCGACAGGCATTATGAGGCATATTTTGCAACTCATCTAGCGGATGTAAAACGCCAGTTAAATATAACTGCAAAAAATAATAATTCTTACGCTTTAGCTGCCTAAACACCAGCAGGCGTGACCCGATTCGAATCGCTCGTGTTTGATGACAGGTCTTAATTTCAGCGAGATACGATCTAGCTTGGTCTAGGAGTTAGATAAGAGATTGATAGACT
Organism: Streptococcus sp. 210928-DFI.4.42; assembly: GCF_020554365.1. Taxonomy (NCBI): domain Bacteria; kingdom Bacillati; phylum Bacillota; class Bacilli; order Lactobacillales; family Streptococcaceae; genus Streptococcus; species Streptococcus sp. 210928-DFI.4.42. Next base: position 67,063 of record NZ_JAJCHF010000002.1, on the reverse strand, counting down.
CGCAACTACAGGGCTTGAGTTATGTGTCATGTAGCTGTTAAAAGAAAACATAACCTATGGTTGTAGACAAATATGCTGGCAGGTGTTTGGACGTGGGTTCGACTCCCACCGGCTCCATATTTTTATTCATGGAAGATTACTCAAGAGGCTTAAGAGGCCGTGTTGGAAACGCGGTAGGCGTGTAAAAGCGTGCGTGGGTTCGAATCCCATGTCTTCCGTTGTTGAGACATCATTGTGTAGCAGTGGTGTTTTTTTGTACAAAAAAGAGTCCCAAAAATAGACCAGTGAGGGAGGAGAAAAAGTGATTGCACAGCTAGATACCAAATCAGTCTATACCTTTATGGAAAGCCTTGTGACCATAAAAGACTATGTTCACGTGGCTAAAAGCATGGGGTATGGCGCATTGGGAATCATGGATATAGATAATTTGTATGGTGCCTATGAATTTATCGAAGCCTGTCAGGCCCACAAGCTCAGCCCCTTGGTCGGTTTAGAAATTGGACTAGAGGTAGACAATGAAACAATTCCGTTTCGGATGATGGCCTTATCCACGAAGGGCTACCAAAATTTGATGAAGATGTCGACCGTCAAAATGATGGGGAAGAGCAATTGGGAGGATGTGAAGCACCTAACAGAAGGAGTAGCAGTTATTGTCCCAGCGCCTTTTGCTAGTGGAGACTTGCCGTTTGGTCTAGATTACTTCATCGGAGTTTTTGCGGATACGCCGGTTCAAGAGTTTAGCCACCCTGTGCTCCCTCTTCATACCGTTCGATTTTTTGAGGCGGGAGATGTGGAAGCCATGCAGATGCTGGCAGCCATCAAGGACAATCAAAGCTTGACGGAAACAGGGCCAATTGATCAGATAACAGTCCTAAAAACTCCTCAGGATTTAAAGAATGATTTTGCAGAGCGATTTCCTCAAGCCATCACAAATCTGGAAAAACTAGTCCAAGGGATTCAATATGATATTGACACCCAGTTGAAATTGCCTCGCTTCAATCCTCAGAAACCAGCTGTTGAGGAACTGAGAGAATTAGCTCAAGCGGGTCTCCTTCGAAAGAACTTGACCAGTCCGGTCTATCAAGAACGTCTGGAGCATGAATTAGACATTATTCACCAGATGGGCTTTGATGATTATTTCTTGATTGTCTGGGACCTTCTTCGTTTCGGACGGAGTCAAGGCTATTATATGGGAATGGGACGTGGGTCTGCTGTAGGTTCACTAGTAGCCTATGCATTAGGAATTACAGGGATTGATCCTGTGGAGAAGAACCTCCTATTTGAGCGCTTTTTAAATGTGGAGCGCTACACCATGCCGGATATTGATATTGATATTCCTGATATCTATCGTCCAGAATTTATCCGCTATGTGCGAGACCGTTACGGGAGTTACCATGCAGCTCAAATCGTGACCTTTTCAACCTTTGGGGCCAAACAAGCCATTCGAGATGTCTTCAAACGTTTTGGGGTACCAGAGTATGAATTGACCTCCATTACCAAGCGGATTGGGTTTAGGGATACACTGACGACAGCTTATGAACAGAATCTAGCTTTTCGACAAGTGATTCATAGCCGAGCAGAATTTGAACGTGGCTTTGAAATTGCCAAAAGAATAGAAGGCCAACCTAGACAAACCTCGATCCACGCGGCTGGGGTTGTGATGAGTGACCAGGATTTGACGGATCACATTCCTCTCAAGTATGGAGAAGACATGTTTGTCACCCAGTATGATGCCCATGCGGTTGAAGCCAATGGTCTGTTAAAGATGGACTTTTTGGGTCTGCGAAATTTAACCTTTGTTCAGAAAATGAAGGAAGCCGTCTATGAAAAGTACCAAGAAGAGATCGTGATTGAAGCCATTGATTTAGAAGATCCAGAAACCTTGGCCTTGTTTGCTGCTGGGGATACCAAGGGGATTTTCCAATTTGAACAGGCTGGAGCCATTCGCCTCTTGAGACGAGTGAGACCCAATCATTTCGAAGAAGTGGTAGCGACCACCTCTCTCAATCGTCCAGGCGCTAGTGATTACATTGACAATTTCGTCAAAAGAAAGCACGGCCAGGAAAAAGTTGAGATTTTAGATCCAGCTATTGAAGCAATCTTACGGCCCACATATGGGATCATGCTCTACCAAGAGCAGGTCATGCAGGTTGCCCAGCGTTTTGCAGGTTTTAGCCTAGGGAAAGCCGATATCTTACGTCGGGCTATGGGCAAAAAAAATGTGGCTGAAATGCACAAGATGGAAGACGATTTTGTCGCAGGTGCTCTTAAACTTGGGCATACGGAAGAAAAAGCCAAAGAGGTCTTTGCGATCATGGAAAAATTCGCAGGCTATGGGTTTAACCGTTCTCATGCCTATGCCTATTCTGCCTTGGCCTTTCAGATGGCCTATTTCAAGGTCCATTATCCAGATGTTTTCTTTGATGTCATGCTCAATTATTCGAGTAGCGATTATCTGACAGATGCTCTCCAGTTTGATTTTAAAGTCGCGCCATTATCCATCAACACCATCCCTTACAGAGATAAGTTCCAGGATCGGAAAATCTACTTGGGAATGAAAAATATCAAGGGACTCCCAAGAGATTTAGCATATTGGATCATTGACAATCGTCCCTTTGAAAGTGTCGAAGATTTTATTTTACGACTACCCAATCAGTATCATAAATTGCCTTTGTTAACACCTTTAGTGGAGCTTGGATTGTTTGACATTTTTGAAAAAAATAGGCGCAAGGTGCTTCACAATTTGCCGAATTTGTTTGTCTTTGCTGATGAGCTAGGCAGTTTGTTTGCGGATTCTAACTATTCCTGGACAGAAACGGAGGACTTTAGCCAGGCTGAAAAATATGAGAAGGAAGAGGCCATTATTGGCGTCGGGCTCAGTACTCACCCATTGGTTGCGATTGGGCAAATGAGTCCCTACGAGATCCAACCAATTTCTCAATTAGTTCAAGGAGAGCAGGCACGCATTCTCATTGAGATACAAAACATTCGAACGATTCGAACCAAGTCGGGTGATCTCATGGCTTTCTTACAAGTCAGTGATACCAAGAAAAAATTGGATGTGACCCTTTTCCCTGAAACCTACAATCGATTTTCCTCTTTGATAAAAGAAGGTGGCTTTTATTACTTGACAGGGAAGATACAAGAGCGTGATGGGCGCTTGCAGATGATTCTAGCAGAGGTGCAACTTGCAACCAATGAAAAGTTCTGGATCCAGTTGCTCGATCATCGTCAGGATCAAACAATTCTTTCTATCTTGAAAAAATATCCGGGCCCATATCCTGTGATATTACGCTATGAAGACGAGAAAAAAACTCTTCAATTGAAGGGCTATACAGTCCAGAAAAACAAAGAATTGGAAGATGAATTAAAGAATCTCGTTATGAAAACGATTTATCGGTAAAAACTGCGAAAAATACGAGAATTTTAGTCTTCTTTGTGTTATAATTACGTAGAATGTAAAAGAAAAAAAGGAGCAAACAACGAAATGAAACGTATTGCTGTTTTAACTAGTGGTGGAGATGCCCCTGGCATGAACGCTGCTATCCGTGCAGTTGTTCGTCAAGCAATTTCAGAAGGAATGGAAGTTTTCGGTATCTATGATGGATATGCGGGAATGGTTGCTGGTAAAATTCAGCCGCTTGACGCCTCATCTGTTGGAGATATTATTTCCCGTGGTGGTACCTTCCTTCATTCAGCTCGTTACCCTGAATTCGCACAACGCGAAGGTCAATTAAAAGGGATCGAGCAATTGAAGAAACACGGGATCGAAGGTGTTGTCGTTATTGGTGGAGATGGTTCTTACCATGGTGCGATGCGCTTGACTGAGCTTGGATTCCCAGCTGTTGGTCTTCCTGGTACGATCGACAACGATATCGTCGGAACTGACTTTACAATTGGTTTTGATACGGCAGTCACAACTGCAATGGACGCGATCGATAAGATCCGTGATACTTCATCTAGTCACCACCGTACTTTCGTTATCGAAGTGATGGGACGTAACGCTGGAGATATCGCTCTTTGGGCAGGGATTGCATCTGGTGCAGATGAAATCATCATCCCTGAAGAAGGATTCAAGATCGAAGATGTTGTTGAGAGCATCAAAGAAGGTTACGCAAAAGGCCGTACCCACAACATTATCGTTTTAGCTGAAGGCGTGATGTCTGCAGATGAATTCGGTAAAGCCTTGAAAGATGCTGGAGATACAAGTGACCTTCGTGTGACTGAACTTGGTCACATCCAACGTGGTGGTTCACCTACTGCGCGTGACCGTGTTCTTGCTTCACGTATGGGAGCACACGCTGTTAAATTGCTGAAACAAGGAATCGGTGGTGTAGCCGTTGGTATCCGTAATGAAAAAATGGTTGAAAACCCAATCCTTGGTAAAGCAGAAGAAGGAGCCCTCTTTAGCTTGACAGAAGATGGTAAGATTGTGGTAAACAATCCACATAAAGCTGATCTTGGTCTTGCCGAGTTGAACCGTAGCTTGTCTTAAATCTATTTTTATTTCATTAATTCGTTAACCTTGTCTTAAAAAGACAGATATATTTAAAAAGGAGTCATATATATCATGAACAAACGTGTAAAAATCGTTGCAACTTTAGGTCCTGCGGTAGAAATCCGTGGCGGTAAAAAATTCGGTGAAGATGGATACTGGGCTGAAAAACTTGACGTTGAAGCTTCAGCACAAAACATTGCTAAATTGATCGAAGCTGGCGCTAACACTTTCCGTTTCAACTTCTCACACGGTGACCACCAAGAACAAGGTGAACGTATGGCGACTGTTAAACGTGCAGAAGAAATCGCTGGTAAAAAAGTTGGTTACCTTCTTGATACAAAAGGTCCTGAAATTCGTACTGAATTGTTCGAAGGCGAAGCTAAAGAGTACTCATACAAAACTGGTGAACGTATTCGCGTTGCTACAAAACAAGGCATCAAATCAACTCGTGATGTGATTGCTTTGAACGTTGCTGGTGCCCTTGATATCTACGATGATGTTGAAGTTGGTCACCAAGTTTTGGTTGACGATGGTAAATTGGGTCTTCGTGTTTTCGCAAAAGACGATGCAACTCGTGAATTTGAAGTAGTCGTTGAAAATGACGGTATCATTGCTAAACAAAAAGGTGTGAACATCCCTAACACGAAAATTCCTTTCCCAGCCCTTGCTGAGCGCGATAACGATGATATCCGTTTCGGTTTGGAACAAGGTATTAACTTCATCGCGATTTCATTTGTACGTACTGCAAAAGACGTTGACGAAGTTCGTGCTATCTGTGAAGAAACTGGTAACGGTCACGTTCAATTGTTTGCGAAAATCGAAAACCAACAAGGTATCGATAACTTGGATGAAATCATTGAAGCTGCTGATGGTATCATGATAGCTCGTGGTGACATGGGTATCGAAGTACCATTTGAAATGGTTCCAGTTTACCAAAAAATGATTATCACTAAAGTGAATGCTGCTGGTAAAGTTGTTATCACTGCAACAAACATGCTTGAAACAATGACTGAAAAACCACGTGCAACTCGTTCTGAAGTATCTGACGTCTTCAACGCTGTTATCGATGGTACTGATGCTACAATGCTTTCAGGTGAATCTGCAAACGGTAAATACCCACTTGAGTCAGTTACAACAATGGCTACAATTGACAAGAACGCTCAAACTCTTCTTAAAGAATACGGACGTTTAAACTCAGATTCATTTGAACGTAACTCTAAGACAGAAGTTATGGCTTCAGCTGTTAAAGATGCTACAAACTCAATGGACATCAAATTGGTTGTAACTCTTACTAAGACTGGTCACACAGCACGTTTGATTTCTAAATACCGTCCAAATGCTGATATCTTGGCATTGACATTTGACGAATTGACAGAACGTGGATTGATGTTGAACTGGGGTGTTATCCCAATGTTGACAGAAGCTCCATCATCAACTGATGACATGTTTGAAATTGCTGAACGCAAAGCAGTTGAAGCTGGTCTTGTACAATCTGGTGATGATATCGTTATCGTTGCAGGTGTACCACTTGGTGAAGCAGTTCGTACAAACACAATGCGTATCCGTACAGTACGTTAATAAAGAAATTTTTCTTATAACCTTGCTGGTTGGTCCAAAAGGATTGACCGCGAGGTTTTTCTTTTGCTTATTTAGTATGTTGGCAAGAATTCTCACTAATGCTTACTTTCTCTTTTTTAAAGATCAAAAAAATGGTATAATAAACAAAAAGGAAGGGAGACATACATGCCAAGGAGAGATTTAATTAGAAATGTCATCATTGTCGGTGTTCTGGTTTTAGCACTGATTTTGCTTCGTATCTTTGTATTTCATCCATTTAGTATTAATGATAAGATGGCCAATGCTTCTGTGAAAAATGGAGATCTTGTGGTAGCAACTAAAAATGCTCAGGTAGATCGCAGTGATTTGGTCTTATACAAGGTCGGTGGAAAAGAATACCTTGGACGTGTCATTGCCAAAGAAAACGATGAAGTCAGTTACGTAGATGATGTCCTCTATTTGAATGGACAGGCAACACCAGAACCTTACCTAAATAAAATGCTGAATAAACACTTGGCGGCTCCAACGAGTAATGGATATTATACGGACGATTTCTTCTTATCAGAGTTAAAAGGGACCAAGGCTGGTCGTGTACCATCCGATACTTATCTAGTCTTAAATGATAACCGTGGGGATACAGAAGATAGCCGTGAGTTTGGTTATATCCATAAAAATCAGATTGAAGGAGTCGTGAATCTGCGTCTCTATCCTCTCAATAAATTTGGATTTATAAAAGTAGAAGAATAGCCGAAAGGCTATTTTTTTTATAAATTTCAAAGAGAAACGATTAGGTGCCCAGACCGGATCGTCTGGCTATATGGATTTTGAAGCCAATCCTAAAATCTTAAAAAATAAGGTTAAAAATCAAAAGGCTACCCAATACCAGAGTTTCAACGAGGCGCTGATCGATCTTCAGAATGATCGGATCGATGGCCTCTTAATCGACCGTGTCTATGCCAACTATTATCTGCAAACAGAAGGAATCTTAAAAGACTACAATGTCTTTCCTGTCGGTTTTGAGACAGAATCCTTTGCGGTAGGGGTGCGCAAGGCGGATAAAACTTTGAAGAAAAAAATTGATGAAGCCTTCGTAATACTCTATCAATAAGGCCAGTTCCAAAAGATCTCTAAGAAGTGGTTCGGAACTGATGTAGCAACAGACGATATCAAGTAAAAAAGCTAGGAAATACTTCCTAGCTTTAGATAAAAGACAAAGTTATCTTAAAAACTTTCCTTAGGTGAGTACGGACGTCAGCGAACTTCTACGAAGTTCCATGACTTAGTTTTGAACCTAAGGTTTCAAAACTCCCGAGTGCTAGAAACATTACTGTTTCTAGCACTTTTCTCACAGCGGAAAGTTTTGGTATACTTTTGATTCATTTTAAAAATTAGAAAATTTTTAGAGAATCAATTAACTTTTTTTATAAGATTTGGATACTCTCTCAAGCTAGGAAATGATTCCTAGCTTTTTAGTCGGTTTTATTAGTGATTTGATGGAAAATCTTTTGCCAAGTTTCGTGGCGACGCCAGAGACTGGTATGGATTTGACCGTCTAGTTCATAGCGTATGAGTTTGGTTTTTTGGCTGATGGACTCCAGTTCAAAGTTTTGGAATTGAACTTGGTCGCTTGCGAGAGCCTCTATTAATTCTGCCTTGTTGTGTTCGTGACCGGTATCGTCAATCAAGGTATAATTATCCGCTAGCAATGTATCAAACTCTTGCTTAGCATAGAGGCGTTTTTCGTAGGTCAAGAGTTTCTTTTCAACGTTTTCGATCAGCTCATCTTCAGGAATTGAGCTAGGTTCCACATGGACGTCAATGTCAAAGACTCCAAATTCTTCTTTCAGGAGATTCTCGACTTCTTCTGTGATCGCATGACTTTCATAGACGGAAAGGTCGGGATTCATCTCCAAGACAACGTCCAGATAGATATTGCTTCCGTAGGTCCGTCCGCGTTGGTATTTCACACGTGCAATCTTAGGGAGTTTTAAAATTGCTTTTTCGTAATCTTCGAGGAGACTATCATCAAAGCCGTCTGAAAGACTAAAGGAAGATTCCATAAAAATATCGTAGGCTGTTTTGAGGATAAAGAAGGTGATGATGATGGCTACGATTTTATCGACAATTGGATAGTTAAAAGCACTAGCAGCGATCGCGATCGACGTTCCAAGAGATGTGACGACATCTGAAAGATTGTCTTTTGCGGCTGCTTTTAAGGCTTTTGATTTGGCTCGTTTGGCTAAGCGAAGATTGTAGAAATAAACGCCTAGCATGACAAGGGCTGAAACCACTCCGACACCAGCACCGAGTGGATCAATGCTAACTGTTTCATTGCTGAAGATCTTTTGGAGGGTATCGCGTAAGACATCAAAACCAACATAAAACATAATGATGGAGGTGACTAGGCTTGCTAGATCCTCAATTTTCCAGTGACCAAATTTGTGATCGCGGTCAGCAGGTTGGCGAGCAAGACGAATCCCGATGAGCAGGGCAGCATTGCTGATGATATCAGATAAGTTGTTAAATCCATCGGCTACCAAACTGGATGAATGAAGTAGATGGCCGGTAGCCAATTTTACTGAAGAGAGCAATAAATAGGCTAGAATACTAATGATGGCTCCACGTTCGGCTAGTTTTAAATTACTTTGTGATTGATTCACTGATAACTCCTCCAGACTTCTGTAGATTTCCTCCTAAGCGAAAAACTTGGATCGTTGTTGATGAGGAAATATTCGTTCTTCTTAAGCCTTTATTATAGCCTTTTTGAGTGCAAAATTCAAATGATGCCAACTGTTTCCAAAAGGAGAAAGGGCGAAAATGTGGTATAATAGAACGATTGAATGAATGAGGAGTATGAGATGAATCCTTTATTGAATGGTATGAATGATCGCCAGGCAGAGGCGGTCCAAACGACAGAAGGTCCCCTTTTGATCATGGCGGGAGCTGGTTCTGGTAAGACACGTGTCCTGACCCACCGGATCGCTTACTTGATCGATGAAAAAATGGTCAATCCTTGGAATATTTTGGCCATTACCTTTACCAATAAAGCCGCTCGGGAGATGAAGGAGAGGGCCTATCAGTTAAACCCAGTGACTCAAGATTGCTTGATTGCCACCTTCCACTCCATGTGTGTGCGTATCCTCCGTCGAGATGCGGATCATATTGGCTACAATCGCAATTTTACCATTGTCGATCCAGGTGAGCAACGGACCTTGATGAAGCGGATTTTGAAGTCCTTGAACTTGGATCCTAAAAAATGGAATGAACGGACCATCTTGGGGACTATTTCCAATGCCAAAAATGACCTGATCGATGAAGTGGCCTATGCTGCCCAGGCTGGAGATATGTATACCCAGATCGTTGCTAAGTGCTATGAGGCTTATCAAAAGGAACTCCGTCAGTCAGAAGCAGTGGACTTTGATGATTTGATCATGCTGACCTTGCGTCTTTTTGATCAGCATCCAGATGTGCTGACCTATTACCAGCAGAAGTTCCAATACATCCACGTAGACGAGTATCAAGATACCAACCATGCCCAATACCAGTTGGTCAAACTCTTGGCTTCACGCTTTAAAAATATCTGTGTCGTTGGGGATGCGGACCAGTCTATTTATGGCTGGCGGGGAGCAGATATGCAGAATATCCTGGACTTTGAGAAGGATTATAAGGAAGCTAAGGTCGTCCTCCTAGAAGAGAATTATCGCTCGACCAAGACGATCTTGCAAGCAGCCAATGATGTCATCAAAAACAATCGCCACCGCCGTCCGAAGAATCTCTGGACACAAAATGAAGACGGGGAAGAAATTGTCTATTACAGGGCTAATGATGAGCAGGATGAAGCTGTCTTTGTTGCTAAAACGATTGAAGAGCTTAGTCGCGAAGCTGGCTACAAACACCGTGATTTTGCCGTTCTCTACCGGACCAATGCTCAGTCACGGACCATTGAAGAAGCGCTACTCAAGTCCAACATTCCCTACACCATGGTGGGGGGCACCAAGTTCTACAGCCGAAAGGAAATTCGGGATGTCATTGCTTATCTGAACTTGATTGCCAACCTCAGTGACAATATCAGTTTTGAGCGCATTATCAATGAACCCAAGCGGGGAATCGGGCCAGGTACAGTGGATAAGATTCGCGACTTTGCCCAAATGCAAGAGTCCTCACTCCTAGATGCTTCAGCCAATATCATGCTCTCTGGCATCAAAGGAAAGGCAGCCCAAGCCATCTGGGACTTTGCCAATCTCATTCTTGATTTGAGAGAAAGATTGGACCAGCTGACCATTACAGAGTTGGTCGAAGAAGTCCTTGACAAGACGGGCTATATGACGGCTCTAACCAATCAGGGGAATTTGGAAAGTCAGGCCCGCATCGAGAATATCCAAGAGTTCCTGTCTGTTACCAAGAATTTTGATGAAAACGGGGAAACCGTCGACGACGAATCAGGCGTGGAAACCTTGAGTCGTTTCTTGAACGATTTGGCTTTGATTGCCGATACAGATGATGGGGCCCAAGAAACTTCAGAAGTGACCTTGATGACTCTTCACGCGGCTAAGGGATTGGAGTTCCCAGTCGTCTTCTTGATTGGAATGGAAGAAAATGTCTTTCCTCTTAGTCGTGCAGCAGAGGATCCAGACGAGTTGGAAGAAGAACGTCGTCTGGCTTATGTAGGGATTACACGGGCAGAGAAGGTTCTCTTCTTGACCAATGCCAACTCACGTTTGCTCTTTGGACGGACTAGCTACAACAGGCCAACGCGTTTCATCAATGAAATTAGCTCGGATTTATTGTCCTACCAAGGATTAGCTCGTCCAGCCAACACTAGCTTTAAGGCTTCTTATAGCAATGGAGGCGGAACGACCTTTGGAAAAGGGATGAGCCTGTCACAAGCTCTTCAAGAGCGCAAGAGACAAGCAGCTCCAAGTACTCTCACGTCATCAAGCCTCCCCTTTGGCAATAGCAACCGTTCTAGCGCCAAAGAGAGCGTCGCTTGGTCCATTGGCGACATTGCCATTCACAAGAAGTGGGGTGAAGGAACCGTGCTTGAAGTATCTGGTAGTGGTAGTACCCAAGAACTCAAGATCAACTTCCCAGAAGTGGGGCTCAAAAAACTCTTGGCCAGTGTTGCTCCGATTGAAAAGAAATAAACTGAAACCAGCAAGCTTCGTTTGTTGGTTTTGATTTTACTGGTGGCATGATATAATATACTAAGAATAGAGAAAGAGGCATACTATGAACGAAATCAAGTGTCCCAACTGTGGGGAAGTCTTTACAGTCAACGAAAGTCAATACAGCGAACTCTTGTCACAGGTACGGACAGCTGAGTTTGACAAGGAAATTCATGGGCGGATTCGGCAAGAGTTAGCTTTAGCTGAGCAAAAGGCCCTTAATGAGCAACAAGAGAAGTTAGCCAAGAAGGACCAAGAAATTGCCCAATTACAGAACCAAATTCAACAGTTTGATACTGAAAAAGAATTGGCCAAAAAAGAGGTGGAGCAAACGGCTAGCCAAAGCCTGCTAGAGAAAGAAAAAGAAGTGCAAGCACTGGAGAATCAGTTGGCCACCTTGCGCTTGGAACATGAGAACCAACTGCAAAAAACACTGTCTGATCTAGAGAAAGAAAGAGATCAGGTCAAAAATCAGCTCCTATTACAAGAAAAAGAAAACGAGCTTTCTCTGACTTCTGTTAAGCAAAATTATGAGGCTCAGCTTAAGGCGGCTAATGAACAGGTCGAGTTCTACAAGAATTTCAAGGCCCAACAGTCGACCAAGGCCATCGGGGAAAGTCTGGAACAGTATGCGGAGAGCGAGTTTAACAAGGTTCGCAGTTTTGCCTTTCCAAATGCCTATTTTGAAAAGGACAACAAGGTCTCTGCACGTGGTTCTAAAGGCGATTTTATTTTCCGTGAGTGTGATGAAAATGGAGTAGAGATTATCTCAATTATGTTTGAGATGAAGAATGAAGCCGACGGGACAGAGAAGAAGCATAAGAACGCTGATTTTTACAAGGAATTGGACAAGGACCGTCGTGAAAAGAACTGTGAATATGCGGTTTTAGTGACCATGCTTGAAGCAGATAACGACTACTTTAACACAGGGATTGTCGATGTTAGCCACGAGTATGAGAAGATGTATGTGGTCCGTCCTCAGTTCTTTATCCAGATTATTGGGCTTCTGCGTAATGCGGCCCTCAATTCCCTTAAATACAAGCAGGAATTGGCGCTTGTCCGTGAACAAAATATCGATATCACTCACTTTGAAGAAGACCTGGATGCTTTCAAAGTTGCCTTTGCTAAGAACTACAATTCAGCTTCTGTCAACTTTGGCAAGGCCATCGATGAAATCGACAAAGCCATCAAACGGATGGAAGAGGTCAAGAAATTCCTCACCACATCAGAAAACCAACTTCGTCTTGCCAACAACAAATTGGATGATGTTTCCGTTAAAAAATTGACTCGGAAAAATCCAACCATGAAAGCGAAGTTTGATGCTCTGAAAGGAGAATAATCTTTGTATTCAGCTAAGAACGCTACCTTGTCCATGAATGGGAAAACCATGGACTATGTAACATTTGGTAAGGGTAAACAGCCATTAGTGATCATACCAGGCTTGGGGGATGGGTTACAGACCGTTAAAGGAAAGGCCCAGCTCTTTTCTCTCTCGTATCGTCTACTTGCTAAGCGCTATAAGATTTATGTTTTTTCTCGAATCAATGAGCTGAGACAGGGCTATACGACGCGGGATATGGCAGCAGATGTAGCAGAAGCAATGGAGACACTAAACATAGATACAGCCTATGTTATGGGGATTTCACAAGGTGGAATGATTGCCCAATGGCTAGCTGCAGATTTTCCAGAAAGGGTTCAAAGGCTCATCCTAGCTATGACAACAGCGAAGCCTGGTCAACTTGCTAGAGACCGAATTGAGCATTGGCAAAAGCTTAGTCAATCCGGAAATTTTAAGCATCTCATGCTGGATATTGCACAGCACTCCTACACGCAAAAGAGCTATCAAAAGTGGCGGTTGCTTTATAATATCATGGGTCGATTGGGGCGAATCAAAGATGAGAAACGAATTTCCATTCAGTCTCAGTCTTGCCTCACTCACGATAGCCTTGAAGTCTTAAAAGAAATTCATTGTCCGACCCTGGTTCTTGGTGCGCTTGAAGATGATGTGATCGGTGTGAAGGGATCCAAGGAACTGGCAAAAGGGATTTCGGGTTGTCAGCTCCTTATTTTTAAGCATTCAGGTCATGCTCTGTATGAAGAAAATAAAGCATTTCAAGAGGCTGTCTGTGGATTCTTAAACTAAAAAAGCTGGAATTTTCCAGCTTTTTTATGTTAGTTAAATCGCAAAGAGATCGTTTAGGTTTTCTGCCATGGTTGGGTGGGTAAAGATTTGTTTTGCGATGTAAGTGTAAGGGATCTTGTTGTCCATCGCCATGGTGATCAGGTTGATGAGTTCGCCTGCAGCTTCTCCAAAGAGAGTCGCTCCAAGAATTTCTTTGGTTTCTGGGTTGACCACGGCTTTGAAAGCACCTCGAAGGTCTGCATTGACATGGCCACGTGGCATGGCAGCAACTGGCAATTCTTTGACAGCCACTGGAAGTCCTTTGTCGCGTGCTTCTTGCTCAGTCAAGCCGACTTGGGCCAATGGAGGAGCAATGAAGAGTGTTGTCGCATAGTTTCCGCGTGTTTCGAGATTGTAGCTACCATCTCCTGTGAGGTAGTTGAAGACGATGCGGAAGTCATCGAGGGATATATAGGTGAACTGAGGCCCACCATTGACATCCCCAACTGCAAAGACACCAGGGACGCTGGTTTCCAAATGACGATTGACTTGAATCGCTCCACGATCAGTAACTTGGATATCTGTGTTCTCAAGACCAAGACCAGCTGTATTTGGCTTACGTCCTGTTGCGTAGAGGAGGATATCGAACTCGAAGTCTCCTTTATCGGTTACAAGGGTTAAGCTAGCTTCACCATCTTTGATTTCTTGGGTATGAACGCCTTGCAAGAATTGAATGCCATCTTCTTCAAGGTAGCCTTTTGCAAGAGCTGCAATGCTTGGCTCGATCCGTGGCAAGAATGCTTCAGAAGCATCCAATACTGTTACTTGGCTACCCAAGGTATTGTAGAGATGAGCAAATTCCAATCCGATAGGTCCACCACCAAGGACGCCCAGGCGTTTTGGTAGATTTTCCAACCGTTGAATACCGGTTGAATCCACAGCAAATTTACTTTCAGCTAATCCTGGGATCGGAAGGATAGTTGGCACAGCACCAGTATTAATAATAATGGTTTCAGCTGTCAATTCTTCCTTTTCATCTCCAGCTTGAATTTCGATAACCTTGTTGGACACAAAGCGGGCTGTCGCATCGATGATGTCTACACCAGTTCCAGCAATGGTTGCGTAGTTCTTGCCGTTGAGACGAGTAGTGACCGCATTTTTTTCATTCATGGCTTGCTCAAAATCCAAGCCTTTTTCTGCGGCAACAATCAAGGTCTTGGTGGGAATACAAGCGATATTGATACAAGTACCACCATACATAGACTTGCTCTTTTCAATCAGAGCAACTTTTTTTCCTTGGCTTGATAATTTCGCTGCAAGTGTTTTACCAGCTTTACCAAATCCAATCACAATAACATCATACATTAACATATGTTACACCTTCTTTCGTTTTCTATTGTATCAAACCCATTTTAAAAAGTCTGAAATCTGCTACGGTTTTTTTTGGAAGCTCATGGGAAGTGGGAAAGAGGGACAAGAAGTCTCGTTTCGTGGTATAATAAAGGGTCGGTGACTAGGGTGGTCACACATGAGTTAGAAAGAGCAAATCAGATGGACGGAATTATTAATATAAAAAAAGAAGCGGGCATGACTTCGCATGATGTGGTCTTTAAACTGAGAAAAATCTTAGGTACCAAGAAGATTGGCCATGGGGGAACGCTAGATCCTGATGTGGTGGGAGTGCTTCCGATTGCAGTTGTCCAAGGCGCCAGATTCTAAAGATGGTAAGGCTAAACTCGTTGCTTAAGCCCAAGCCATAAAAGATATCGTGTTTAATCAAGAAGTGAACGACTACTTCGACACTGCGGAACCAGAAAGTAGGCTAGCTCGAATCATGTTCTCTTACTACGGCGCTCTCAATGCTCAGTTAAAAGGAGACGAAGATTGTGCCCGTAGTTTGTTTGAAAGCATCGCCCATGAAAATCCAGAACTATTTTATGTTCAGGAAGCGCAGGAATATTCAGAAGGAGAAAACTGATGTCGGAACGTAGAGCTTTACCGATTGGGAGTGTTGTTCGAGTGAGAGAAGGTGTGGAGCCTGTCATGATTGTTAATCATTGTCCAGATACTAAAAAGCAGAGGCAAAAATGAAACTAGGACCATTTGGATTGAACTTATCAATAGGGGGGTAAAACATGGAAATACAATTAAAATTACGTGGAAACTCAGAAGGATTTATCCTTGAGTCAAAATTACCTGATGATGAACTTTGGACTGAAAGGATTGAAATCGTTCAAGAAGAGGCAGGTTATCGTCTATATGCAACAGATGTAGAAATTCTTGTCTTGAAAGAATCAGAATATATTTCTAAAAGAAAAAGAATAGTCGCAAGAGGGTTAAATAAGGATTTGATTTATTATGAAGAAAAAAGATTTGAACATTTATGGGAACAAGCATACTGGCATGGAGTTTTTCAATTTAATTTAAATAACTATGAAATGACGTGTGTAGGTTCAGGTAGTAAAGGAGATATTTCACCTGTCACAAAAGATGGCATTCCGATTGCCGTTTATGCTGCAAGTAATATTGCAATTGCTGGAAAGAGAAATTTTTCTCTCTATACTGAAAATATTGACGAAATTGACAATTTACTGATGTTTTACGTAATTGATTATATTAGGGGATATGACTTTTTAGATATTGATTCTTTATCTGCAAGATATCGTTTCTTTTATCAATTCACTAATCGCTCAGCTCTAACGAAGGAACATTTAGATATGCTTCCAGAGGCTAGAAAACCTTCTAAGTTAGAGGCGTTTATCATTTATTTTTTATCAGCCTTCTTTGTTGTGGGTATCAGTTTGGTATCATTACGCCCTTTATTCTCATTTTTAGTAGCAATACTGATACATTTTATTTATACTATCATAAAGAATTGGAGAGATAGAGGTGAATAGTAGATTACTTACCTATTGATTTATTATTGAGACTACATTAAAAGAAATCTTAAAAAAGTGCCAATAGCTTGATCAAAGGCATGAGAGAATGGTTTAAATGATACTGGAACGAGTTAATATAACTTTATTGACCACAACTGAAGAGAGGAAAATAGAAAGCAAGACATGAACGGTATTATCAACTTAAAAAAAGAAGCAGGGATGACCTCGCATGATGTGGTCTTTAAACTGCGAAAAATCCTAGGTACCAAGAAGATTGGCCATGGGGGAACGCTGGATCCGGATGTGGTGGGAGTGCTTCCGATTGCAGTTGGCAAGGCGACCCGAATGGTCGAATTTATGCAAGATGAAGGCAAGGTCTACGAGGGAGAAATCACTCTGGGATTTTCTACTACGACCGAGGATGCCGGTGGTGAAGTTGTAGAGCTGACCCCTGTGGAAGCACCTTTAGATGCAACAGAGGTGGACCGCATGATTGCCCAGATGGTGGGAGAAATGGAGCAGATACCGCCTATATACTCAGCGGTCAAGGTCAATGGACGTAAGCTCTATGAATATGCGCGGGCAGGAGAAGAAGTGGAACGGCCTGTCCGACAGGTGACGATTTATGAATTCACGCGCATCGGTGAGATTGGCTACGAGGAAGGACTAGCCCGTTTTCGCTTCAGGGTCAAATGCAGCAAGGGGACCTATATCCGGACCTTGTCGGTGGAATTGGGTCAAAAGTTGGGTTACGCCGCCCATATGTCTCATCTGACCCGAACCAGTGCTGCCGGTTTGACACTGGATGATGCCCTGACCCTGGAAGAGGTTGCTGAAAAAGTAGGGCAAGGAGATTTGAGCTTCCTTCATCCACTTGAGATTGGCACCGGGGATCTGGAAAAAGTAGAGCTGACAGCCCAAGAGGTCGGTGAAGTCCAAGTAGGACGCTTTATTCCGGTTGAGAGCGAAGCCAGAGAGTTGGCTGCTTTTTACCAAGGGAAATTGGTAGCCATTTTGGAAAAAAGGGAAGAACTTTACAAACCTCGCAAGGTTTTTCTGACAGAAAGTGTGTTACAATAAATTTATGAATATTCGTTTGATAACTACTGCTAACCAGATCCACTTGGAGAGTGAGACCGTTTTGGTTCTAGGCTATTTTGATGGTCTGCATCTGGGGCACCAAAAACTTTTTAAAAAGGCACGTCAGATTGCGGATGAAAAGGGATTGAAGGTGGCTTTGTTAACCTTTCCTGAATCACCTAAGTTAGCCTTTGTTCGCTACCAACCAGAATTATTACTCCATTTGCAGAGCCCTGAGGATCGGTTCCAAAAACTAAAAGAACTTGGAGTAGATGAGCTCTTTCTTATCGATTTTACGACAGATTTTGCCTCTAAGACAGCGAAAGAATTTATTGATCAGTATGTTAGAGCTTTGAGAGCTCGAGTCTTAATTGCAGGATTTGATTACAGTTTTGGTTCGGATAAAAATAATGTCTCTAACTTATCCGCTTATTTTGATGGTCAGATCGAAGTCATTCCACCTGTATTGGATCAGGGCGAAAAAATTAGCTCGACCCGCATTCGTCAAGCTATTATAAAAGGGCGTGTCAAGGAAGCTGCTCGACTGCTAGGGGAGCCCTTATCCAGTCGTGGAATCGTGGTGCATGGGGATGCACGGGGAAGGACCATTGGTTACCCTACTGCAAATCTAGCACCGATTGATCGAACTTATCTGCCGTCTGATGGTGTCTATGTGGTTGATGTTTTATATAAGGCGCAGACATACCGGGGAATGGCTTCTGTCGGTAAAAATGTAACTTTTGACGGGAAAGAGCTTCGTTTCGAGGCTAACCTCTTTGACTTTACTGGAGATATCTACGGGCATACTTTGACGATTCATTGGTTGGATAAGATCCGTGAGATGATTAAATTTGATACGATCGAACAACTTGTGGCTCAATTAAAAGAGGACGAAGCGGTCGCACGAAACTGGAGAGAGGATTAGGAGAAGACCTAATCTTTTTCTATCTTTTCCAAATAAAAAATGAAAGCAATTTCATATTTTTGAAGAAATGCAGAAAAATCATAGAGAAATCAAAAAAGCGCTTTTCAAGCACCTATTTTTTTTGTATAATAGAGTTAGATAGTTATATATAAAAAAAGAAGTGAACCACATGATTACATTATTTTTATCACCGAGTTGTACATCATGTCGAAAAGCCCGGGCTTGGTTAAAAAAGCACGATGTTCCATTTAAAGAACACAATATTATGACAAGTCCTTTGAGCAAACAGGAGTTGACAAGTATATTGGCCTTGACCGAAAACGGAACAGACGACATTATTTCAACTCGTTCAAAAATTTTTCAAAAATTGGATGTTGATGTCGAAGAGCTGTCGATTTCAGCCTTGATCCGTTTGATTGAGGAAAATCCTAGTCTCTTACGCAGACCCATTATTTTAGATAACAAACGCATGCAAATAGGTTTTAACGAAGATGAAATTCGGGCCTTCTTG
Organism: Streptococcus sp. 210928-DFI.4.42; assembly: GCF_020554365.1. Lineage (NCBI taxonomy): Bacteria > Bacillati > Bacillota > Bacilli > Lactobacillales > Streptococcaceae > Streptococcus > Streptococcus sp. 210928-DFI.4.42. The sequence continues at coordinate 48,326 of NZ_JAJCHF010000002.1, read as the reverse complement.
CCACGGAGTTATCGCAAACAAGAGTTACGCTCTGCCACTCTAAGAGCAGAAATAAACTAAGAAGTATGTCGAATGCAAAAAAATTATAGTTACCCACTGGACTTATCGTGGAGCACTGAAGAGCTTGCTTCAGTGCTTTCTTTTTTCAATAAAGTCGAAGGAGCCTATGAAAGTAAGGTAGAGGCTAAAGAATATATGGAAGCCTACCGCGCTTTTAAGAAGGTCGTACCTAGTATCGGAGAAGAAAAGCGTCTCGGACGAGAGTTTGAAGAAGTGAGCGGTTATTCTCTCTATCGCGCGACCCAGGCTGCAAAGCAAAAAGAGGAAGGATGGTTTTCTCTTGAAGAATAAATTAGAGTTTGCTAAACAAATCGTCCTGGAGGCTGGAGAGTATTTACGTCTTCATCTCCATGATGCCTTGACAATTACCAAAAAGACAGGACCAACAGACCTGGTGACCCAAATGGACCAACAGGTTCAACAGAATTTGGTCGATAAAATCACAAATCGCTACCCAGATGATCGAATTTTTGCAGAAGAAGATGGTCTACGTTCACCGATTTCAGAAGGATCGGTTTGGGTGATCGATCCCATTGATGGAACCAATAATTTTGTGACCCAAAAGGAAGATTTTGCGGTGATGGTGGCTTATTTTGAAGAAGGAATTGGTCAGTTTGGCTTGATCTACGATGTTATGCGGGATCACCTTTTTTATGGGGGTGGGGAATTCCCGGTTTATCGCAATGAGTTTGAATTGACGCCTTTTGTGGACCAACCTCTGGAAAACTTTCTGATTGCTTCAAATGTCGGCATGCTTGAGAAAAATGACTGGGGCATGGCCGATCTTGGTATGGCTTCTCTTGGAATTCGAGTCTATGGTAGTGCCGGTATTAGTTTTGCAAAAATTCTCTCAGGTGGTGTTCTGGCTTATTTTAGTTACATCTGGCCTTGGGATTATGCAGCAGCAGCGATTATGGGCGAACGCTTAGGCTATACCGTTTTAAATCTAAATGGGGATAAACCCAATTACCAAACAGTAGAGCCCATTATGATGGTTCCAAAAGTGAAGTTAACAGAGATTCAAACCTATCTTAAGAAAGGGAGAAGTTAAATGAATTTTCCCAATGGTTTTAAAGAAAAATACCAGCATCTTCTAGGAGAGGATGCTGCTGCTTTTTTTGCGACCTTTGATCAAGAAGCAGTATCGGCCTTTCGGACTAATCCTTTGAAAGAAGCGCAAAAAGTATTTGTTAATCCGATTCCCAATACCCCTTGGGGCCATTATGGAAAGGTCTCAGGAAAATCCATTGAGCATGCAACGGGCTTGGTCTATTCGCAAGAGCCAGCAGCTCAGATAGTGGCCCAAGTCGCCCAGCCGAAACCAGGGATGAAGGTCTTGGACTTGGCCGCAGCACCTGGTGGTAAGACGACGCAACTCTTGTCTTATTTGGACAATCAGGGACTCTTGGTCTCCAATGAAATCCACAAGGGGCGCTCGAAAATTCTTGTAGAGAATGTCGAACGCTTTGGTGCGCGAAATGTGCTAGTAACCAATGAGTCTGCCGATCGTCTGGCCAAAGTTTTCTCAGGCTTTTTTGATCTGATTGTACTAGACGCCCCTTGTTCCGGTGAGGGGATGTTCCGCAAGCAACCAGATGCCATGGACTATTGGTCTGTCAATTACCCTCGAGAGTGCAGTCTCCTTCAAAGAGAGATTCTAGAGGATGCCCTCACGATGTTGGTTCCAGGAGGTTCCTTGGTTTATTCAACCTGTACCTGGGCTCCTGAGGAAAATGAAGAGATCGTATCCTGGCTTGTGGAAAACTATGATCTGGAGCTGGAAACGATTGAGAAGATCAATGGTATGGCAGAAGGCATCGACTATCCAGAAACCGCACGGATGTATCCTCATCTCTTTAAAGGGGAGGGCCAATTTGTCGCTCGCTTCCGCTATCTAGGAGAGAATCGACCTGCCAAAGTCCCTTCGAAGAAGGACCAATTATCTGCAGAACAAAAGAAATGGTGGCAGGAATTTGCTAAGAAACACTTGAAGATCACTCTAGAAGGTGTCCTCGAAACCTTTGGTGACGAGCTGTATTTGGTTCCTTTAGGTTTACCAGATTTGCGCAAAGTAAAAATCGCCCGAAATGGCTTGCACCTAGGAACCTTCAAGAAAAATCGATTTGAACCTAGTTTTGCACTTGGCCTAGCTCTGAAACCGAGTGAAGTCAAAGAGACCGTTTCGATCACGCCTGAGGACTTTGTTCATTATGTGGCGGGAGAGACTGTTCAATTGAAGGAAACGCATCCAAATGGATGGTACCAGGTCCTTGTAGAAGGCAATGGTTTGGGCTTTGCTAAAGTGACCGGGCAAACCCTGAAAAATTTCTATCCAAAGGGGCTTCGTTTTAGGTAAAATGCTGGGCAAAGAACCCGTTCTATGATATAGTGGAAGTACAGTTTTTTTGAAAAAAACTTGTCAAAATCATAAGTGAAATAGTGAAATATCAAGGAGACATGATTTGAAAAAGTCTAAAAAGCTGATCCTAGGACTAGCGACGATCGCATTAGCAGGAAGTTTATCTGCTTGTGCTTCTTGGATCAATCGCGGAGAATCCATCACTGCTGTTGGATCGACTGCCTTGCAACCCTTGGTTGAAGGAGTGGTAGATCGCTACATTGAAGAACATCCTGGTAAGATTGTGAATGTACAAGGAGGAGGTTCTGGTACAGGACTTTCACAAGTTCAATCAGGTGCTGTGGACATCGGAAATAGTGACCTGTTTGCAGAGGAAAAGTCTGGGATCGATGCCTCTAGTCTGGTCGATCATCAGGTAGCCGTAGCAGGGACAGCCATCATTGCCAATAAAAATATCTCGATCGACAATCTGACAACGGAGCAATTGCGAAAGATCTTTACAGGTGAATATACCAACTGGAAGCAGTTGGGTGGTCCAGATCTTGAGATCACGATTGTGAACCGTGCTGTAGGTTCTGGTAGCCGTGCTGTCTTTGATGCCATTATCATGGATGGCAAACAACCCAAGCAGGCCCAAGAGCAAGACTCTAATGGAATGGTGAAAAACATCGTTTCTCAAACTCCAGGAGCCATCTCTTATCTAGCCTTTACCTACTTGGATAGCAGTGTCAAAACCATGAAGCTCAATGGTTATCAACCAACCAAAGCCAATGTCGTCAACAATAACTGGCCAATCTGGTCCTACGAACACATGTATACCAAAGGAAAACCCAATGAGTTGTCTAAAAAATTCATTGACTACATGATGACCGATGAGGTTCAGCAAAAGGTTGTTGGTAAGATGGGCTATATCCCAATCAATGATATGAAAGTCACCCGTGATTTAAAAGGGAATGTGACAAAAAAATAAAAGAATTAGGTAAAAAATGAACGAAGTAGCAAAAAAAATGCTGACGAAATCAAAAAACTCCCGCCTAGAAAAATTTGGGAAAACCATTACCTTTCTATGTATGAGTTTGATTGTTGTCGTCGTTGCCATGATTTTGATTTTCGTGGCCCAAAAAGGTTTATCGACTTTCTTTGTTAATAAAGTCAATATCTTTAGTTTTCTATTTGGGAGCTCTTGGAATCCTGCTGCGAAGGAATTTGGAGCCCTACCCATGATTTTAGGTTCCTTTATTGTAACCTTGCTTTCTGCCCTCTTGGCAACGCCGTTTGCCATTGGTGCAGCTGTTTTCATGACAGAAGTCTCCCCAAAAGGAGCTCGTTTCTTGCAACCAGCCATTGAGCTTTTGGTGGGAATTCCTTCAGTTGTTTACGGATTTATTGGCCTTCAAGTGGTCGTTCCATTTACGCGTAGTCTCTTTGGAGGAACCGGTTTTGGGATTCTCTCAGGGGTCTTTGTCCTCTTTGTTATGATCCTGCCAACTGTTACCTTTATGACGACCGATAGCCTCCGAGCTGTGCCCCGTCATTACCGGGAAGCTAGTATGGCCATGGGTGCGACCCGCTGGCAAACCATTTGGCATGTCACGCTCAAGGCAGCTCGCTCTGGAATCTTTACAGCGGTCGTCTTTGGAATGGCGCGTGCCTTTGGGGAAGCCTTGGCTATCCAGATGGTGGTCGGAAACTCGGCAGTGGTACCAACCTCGCTCACTACACCAGCTTCCACCCTCACCTCTATTTTGACCATGGGAATCGGAAATACCGTCATGGGTACGGTCAATAACAATGTTCTTTGGTCACTCGCCTTGGTATTGCTCCTCATGAGTCTTGCCTTTAACAGTGTGATTAAACTGATTACGAAAGAAAGAGGTAAGAAGAACTATGCACGCTAAACGAATGGATAAAATTGCGACAGGAGTGCTGTATGCTATTTCCGGGATCATCGTTGCGATTCTTGCCTCATTGATCCTTTATATCTTGGTCCGTGGCTTGCCCCATGTATCTTGGCACTTCTTGACTGGGAAATCTTCTTCTTACCAAGCAGGAGGAGGGATCGGAATTCAATTGTATAATTCCTTCTTCCTCTTGGTCATTACCTTGGTGATTTCCTTCCCACTTTCTCTTGGAGCTGGGATTTACCTCTCTGAGTACGCTAAAAAAGGTCGCTTGACCAATTTGGTTCGTACCTGTATTGAGATCTTGTCTTCTTTGCCATCTGTCGTTGTAGGTCTCTTTGGTTACCTGGTCTTCGTTGTCCAGTTCAAATACGGATTTTCGATCATTTCAGGGGCCTTGGCCTTGACCGTCTTTAACCTGCCACAGATGACCCGCAATATCGAAGATAGCTTGCAGCACGTTCACCATACGCAGCGCGAAGCAGGTCTAGCACTGGGCTTGTCTCGCTGGGAAACTGTGATTCATGTTGTGGTACCAGAAGCTCTTCCAAGTATTATCACCGGGGTCGTCTTGGCCTCAGGACGGATCTTTGGGGAAGCTGCTGCCTTGATCTATACTGCAGGTCAATCGGCTCCAGCCCTTGATTGGTCAAACTGGAATATCTTTAGTGTGACCAGCCCGATTTCGATCTTCCGTCAGGCTGAAACCTTGGCTGTCCATATCTGGAAGGTCAACAGTGAAGGGACTATTCCAGACTCGATCGAAGTCTCAGCTGGTTCTGCCGCAGTTCTTTTGATCTTTATCTTGATCTTTAACTTTGGAGCTCGCAAACTCGGAAGTTACCTCCATAAAAAACTAACATCTGCTTAAAGGAGAAGAAATGTCAAAATACAATTGGGATGAGAGACACATCATTACTTTTCCTGAAGAAAAGGTGGTCCTTTCGACCAAAGATTTGCATGTCTATTATGGAACGAACGAGTCCATTAAAGGCGTCGACATGCAGTTTGAAAAGAATAAGATTACAGCCTTGATCGGTCCTTCAGGATCTGGGAAATCAACCTACCTACGTAGTTTGAACCGGATGAATGATACCATCGATATTGCGCGTGTTACGGGTGAAATTTGGTATGAAGGAATCGATGTCAATCGTCCAGATATCAATGTTTATGAAATGCGTAAGCACATTGGGATGGTGTTCCAACGGCCCAATCCTTTTGCCAAATCAATATACAAAAATATCACCTTCCCGCATGAACGTGCTGGGGTGAAAGACAAGAAGGTCTTGGACGAATTGGTCGAAACTTCTTTGAAACAGGCAGCTCTATGGGATCAGGTAAAGGATGATCTTCACAAATCAGCTCTGACACTTTCAGGTGGTCAACAGCAACGGCTCTGTATCGCACGGGCCATCTCTGTGAAGCCAGACATTTTGCTCATGGATGAGCCAGCATCAGCCTTAGACCCGATTGCGACAGCGCAATTAGAAGAAACCATGCTGGAGTTGAAGAAGGATTACACGATTGTCATCGTGACCCACAGTATGCAACAAGCAGCGCGTGCTAGCGATTATACCGGTTTCTTCTACCTTGGAAACCTCATCGAGTACGATAAGACTTCGAATATTTTCCAAAATGCGAAATTGCAATCGACCAACGATTATGTATCTGGTCACTTTGGATAAAGTAAAATGACAACAAAAAGGAAAATAGAATGACAGAACCAATTTTGCAAGTCAAGGACTTGTCGGTTTATTACAATAAAAAGAAGGCTCTAAATAGCGTCTCCTTGGACTTTGCTCCAAAGGAGATTACAGCCTTGATTGGTCCTTCAGGATCAGGGAAATCTACCCTTTTAAAAGCCATTAACCGCATGGGCGACCTCAACCATGAGGTCACCACTACAGGAACTATCCTCTACAATGGACATAATATCTACGGACCACGGACCGATACGGTCGAATTGCGTAAGGAAATCGGAATGGTCTTCCAACAGCCCAATCCTTTCCCAATGTCCATTTATGATAATGTGACCTATGGCTTGATGATTAATGGTGTCAAGGACAAGGCTGTCTTGGACGAAGCAGTTGAAACCTCTTTGAAACGCGCATCCATCTGGGATGAAGTCAAGGATCGCTTGCATGATTCAGCTATCGGACTTTCTGGTGGTCAGCAACAGCGGGTCTGTGTGGCGCGGGTCCTTGCGACCAGTCCAAAGATTATTCTTTTGGATGAGCCAACTTCAGCGCTGGATCCAATTTCAGCTGGGAAGATTGAAGAAACCTTGTATGGACTAAAAGACCGCTACACCATGCTCTTGGTGACACGTTCCATGCAACAAGCAAGTCGGATTTCCGATAAAACAGCCTTTTTCTTGGATGGGGATTTGATTGAGTACAATGACACCAATGAAATGTTCTTGAACCCAGCTAAGAAAGAAACAGAAGACTATGTCTCTGGTAAATTTGGATAGGAAGAAAATAAAATGTTACGAGTTCAATTTGAAGAAGATTTAGAGAAGTTGCATAACCAGTTTTATGCAATGGGAAATGAAGTGTTGAGTCAGATCAACCGTACAGTTCGTGCTTTCGTGACCCATGACCGTGAATTGGCCCGCCAGGTCATCGAAGATGATGCGGAGATCAACGAATACGAAGTGAAGCTAGAGCGTAAGTCTTTTGAGATTATCGCCCTTCAACAACCCGTTTCACAAGACCTTCGTGTCGTGATGACCGTCTTAAAAGCAGTCTCTGACCTGGAGCGGATGGGGGACCACGCAGTATCGATTGCCAAGGCAACGATTCGCATGAAAGGGGAAGTCCGTATCCAATCTGTTGAGGAAGAAATCAGCAAGATGGGCCGTGAAGTCAAAGATTTTGTCGAAGCGACACTAGATGTTTACCTCAAAGGCGATGTGGATTTGGCCTATGAAGTTGCGACACGAGACGAAGTCATCAACCATTACTTCGATAGCATCCAAGAATTAGCAACAGAAGAAATTCGGAAAAATCCAGAGTCCATCGTGACGGGTCGTGATTATTTCCAAGTGATCAACTTCTTGGAACGCATCGGAGATTATGCAAAAAATATCTGTGAATGGGTAGTCTACTTTGAAACAGGTAAAATTATCGAAATGTAAGATCGTGAAGTCTTTTTGATCTCAGACAGGCATTGTCATGCTTGTCTTTTCTTTTATCCCAACTTTGTGATAAAATAGTTTTATTAGGGCTTTTGATTGGAAAAGCGTAAAACATTTAAAGGAGGAAATTATGCAAGCAGTTGCACATTTTGTAGAAACATTCGTTCCAGAACATTACGAAGTGTTTTTGGATTTAAGTCGTAAAACCAAGACCTTTAGCGGTCGTGTGGTGATCACAGGTCAAGCCAAGGCGGACAAGATCTCGCTTCACCAAAAGGATTTGACCATCGAAACAGTAGAAGTAGCAGGTCAAGATCGTCCATTTACGGTTGATGATGCCAATGAAGCAGTTTATGTTGAATTGGAAGGCACAGGTCAAGTGACAGTTACCCTGACCTATTCTGGTAAGATCACAGACAATATGACTGGGATTTACCCATCTTATTACAGCATTGATGGTGTGAAGAAGGAAGTCCTTTCTACTCAGTTTGAGAGCCATTTTGCGCGTGAAGCCTTTCCAAGTGTGGACGAGCCTGAAGCCAAAGCAACGTTCGATCTTTCTTTGAAATTTGACCAAGAAGAAGGGGAAATTGCCCTTTCAAATATGCCTGAAATCGATGTGGAAAACCGCAAAGAAACAGGAATTTGGAAATTTGCTACGACTCCACGGATGTCTTCTTACCTCCTTGCCTTTGCTGCCGGAGATCTTCAAGGAGTGACAGCTAAGACTAAGAATGGAACCCTTGTCGGAGTCTATTCAACAAAAGCTCACCCATTAGAAAACTTAGATTTCTCTTTAGATATTGCAGTTCGTGCTATTGAATTCTACGAAGACTACTATGGTGTGAAGTATCCAATCCCTCAATCTCTTCATATCGCCCTTCCAGACTTCTCTTCAGGTGCGATGGAAAACTGGGGCTTGGTAACCTACCGTGAAGTCTACCTTCTAGTAGATGAAAACTCTACGGCCCAAAGCCGACAAACAGTAGCCTTGGTCGTAGCTCACGAATTAGCTCACCAATGGTTCGGAAACCTGGTGACCATGAAATGGTGGGATGATCTTTGGTTGAATGAAAGCTTTGCCAATATGATGGAATATGTCAGCTTGGATGCCATTGAACCAAGCTGGAATATCTTTGAAGACTTCCAAACAACTGGAGTGCCTGCTGCCTTGAAACGCGATGCTACAGATGGCGTTCAATCCGTCCATGTGGAAGTCAAACACCCAGACGAGATCAACACTCTCTTTGACCCAGCAATCGTTTACGCTAAGGGTAGCCGTCTTATGCACATGCTTCGTCGATGGTTAGGCGATGACGCCTTCCGTAAAGGGTTGAAGATCTACTTTGAAAAACACCAATACGGCAATACTATCGGTCGTGACCTTTGGGATGCTCTTGGGCAAGCTTCAGGTCGTGATGTCGCAGCCTTTATGGATTCTTGGTTGGAGCAACCAGGATACCCTGTTGTCTCAGCTTCTGTAGAGAACGACACCTTGATCATCCGTCAAGAGCAGTTCTTTATCGGAGAAAAAGAAGAAAAAGGTCGCAAGTGGGTTGTTCCTTTGAACAGCAACTGGACAGGTATTCCAGATACTTTGGAAACAGAAGTCTTAGAAATTCCAAACTATAGTGCCTTGAAACAAGCTAATACCGGAGCTCTTCGCTTCAATACAGAAAATACGGCTCATTATATCAGTGATTACCGTGGGGAATTGTTGGAAGACATCCTTGCTGACCTTGCTAGCTTGGATAGCACTTCGAAACTACAAGTGGTTCAAGAACGCCGTCTCTTAGCGGAAAGTGGTCAAATTTCTTATGCAAGCCTCTTGCCAGTGATTGAACACTTGACTGAAGAAAGTTCCTACTTGGTTGTTTCAGCTGTTTCGAGCGTCTTAGCTGGAATCAGTCTCTTTGTGGATGAAGGAACTGAAACAGAAGCTGCCTTCCATGAGTTGTTGAAACACTTGAACCGTTACAACTTTGAACGCTTGGGTCTAGAAGCTAAGCCTGGTGAATCAGAAGAAGACGAAAAAGTTCGTCAGCTAATGATTGCTAATATGATCAAGGCCAATGATGAAGCTGCAAAAGCTCAAGCGAGCGCTATCTTTGAAGCGCATGCAGATGATTTGGAAAAACTTCCAGCTGCCATCCGCCTGCAAATCTTGGTCAACCAAATCAAGCACCAGGAAACCAAGGAGCTTAGCCAACAATACCTGGATACTTATGTTAAGACAGTAGATGGGAACTTTAAACGCCAGTTGGCGGCTGCACTTTCTTATACCAAGGATGAGGAAACTTTGGAAGCTCTATTGAAAGAGTGGAAGAACAAGGATGTGGTGAAACCTCAGGACTTGGCTATGAGCTGGTACTACAACTTCTTGCATGATGACTTTACCCAAGGAAGAACTTGGACTTGGGCGCGTGAAAACTGGGATTGGATCAAGAAAGCCCTCGGTGGTGATATGAGCTTTGATAAGTTTGTCATCTACCCAGCTAACTGTTTCAAGACCCGTGAACGGTTGAATGAATACAAGGCCTTCTTTGAGCCTCAATTGGATGATATGGCGATCAGCCGTAATATCAAGATGGGAATTAAAGAAATTGCAGCTCGTATTGATCTTATCGAGCGGGAGAAAGCAGCAGTAGAAGCCGCTATCCTTGCGACAAAATAGATTTAAAAAAATCGATACAGAAATTTCTGTATCGATTTTTTAGTGGACTTTGTATCTTATTTGAAATACCAGTGGTGTTTGAGGCTGGCAAAAATTGCCTTGCTGGTGATCGTGATGATGACCAGTTTGATGAGGTCAGCAAGGATAAAGGGAGCAACGACCAAAGTAAATGCTTTTTGGAGATCGGTATGCGTGACCAGCATAAAGCCGATAGCTCCTGACACAAAGAGGAGAGCACTACTGAGGAGATTGGCCAAAAAGATAGTGACAAGGCTGGATTTAGCACTCGTGAACAGAGACGTGATCCATGCTCGGAATGGGAAGAAGAGGAGGAAACCAGCAGTAGGACCAAGGAAATGCGAAGCGCCACCAGCACCGCCGGCAAATACTGGAAAACCTAAGAAGCCTAAAAGTAGGTAGAGACAGACTGTGACAAAGGCATGGCTGGGTTTATAGATGGTCCCGATGATCCCGATCATGAGTGTCTGCAGGGTCAAAGGAATTGGACCAAAGGGAATGGTGAATTGAGATAGGACGGAGATCATGGCCACTCCAATGGAGATGAGAACTAAGGGAAAGATTTTCTTCATAACAGTTAACCTCGTATTTATTTTATGGTAACTATTCTACAATAAGGGGCTCAACCTGTCAATAGCCCACACTTGTTTTAGGATTTTTTAAGTAAAAATTTAGGCAGGCTTAAGACTCCTGAAGTATAATCGCTTTACTAAAGGATCGAGCTCCCTTTAAATTTTTAAAAGACAAGTGCTTGTACAAAAAGATAAAAGGTAAAAAGATGAATCAAAAAGAAACAAAACAAGTAGTCGAAACGCAAGAATCCAAAGAAAAAATGGTTGTCCTAAAACGAAGTCCTAAGTGGTGGATTGGCATGGCAGCAGTTGGTGGATTGTTAGTTGGTGCTGGAAGCGGCTTTGGTGTCGGTGTCATCGCCTCTCAATCCTCCAATAACCAACAATTTTCTCAACCAGTCCAAACGGGTCAGAACCAAGGATCTAATCAGCAACAAAATAGCCAAAATGGCCATGCTTCACAAGGAAACCAGCAAAATGGTGGCCCACAGGATGGCGGTCCTCAAGGCGGTGGTCCACAAGGTGGTGGCCAAGGACAAGGCGGCCCACAAGGTGGCGGACCTGGTCAGATGCCACAGGAAGGCAATGGTGGCCCACAAGGGAATGGTCCAGATAACGGCATGAACCAATCTGGCGGACAAGAAGGGAACCAGGGTTCCTCTAAAAAGTCCAACAAGAAGAATTCAAAAAATAAAAACAAGACGAGTGATAGTCAAAGTAACAAAGAAAACACGACAAACTCATAGAATTAGCCTTCCTCAGGCAGGCTGAATTTGATCATAAAACCAGGTTCTAAACTATAGGAAATGAAGGCAAGTCGTGTTATAATGGTTAAGAATAGATTAGAAAGACTCGCTCACGAAAGAGAAGAGGATACGATAATGATTAAAATTCTATTGGTCGAAGATGACCTTGGTTTGTCAAATTCAGTATTTGATTTTTTAGATGATTTTGCGGATGTCATGCAGGTCTTTGACGGAGAAGAAGGCCTTTACGAAGCAGAAAGCGGGATCTATGATTTGATTTTGCTGGACCTCATGCTTCCTGAAAAAGACGGTTTCCATGTCTTGAAAGAATTGCGTGAAAAAGGCGTGACAACCCCTGTTTTGATCATGACAGCCAAAGAAAGTCTGGATGACAAGGGACACGGATTTGAGCTAGGGGCAGACGATTACCTCACTAAGCCTTTCTACCTAGAAGAGCTTAAGATGCGGATTCAAGCCCTCTTGAAGCGCTCAGGAAAGGTCAATGAAAACACCCTTAATTATGGCAATTTGAAGGTCAACTTATCTACCAATTCGACTTATGTGGATGGGAAAGAAGTGGAACTTCTTGGGAAGGAATTTGATCTTCTGGTCTACTTCCTTCAAAACCAAAATGTCATCCTTCCAAAAACACAGATTTTCGATCGCCTTTGGGGCTTTGACAGTGATACGGCCATCTCTGTTGTTGAGGTATATGTTTCAAAAATCCGTAAAAAATTAAAAGGTACCGATTTCGTTGAGAGCTTGCAAACATTGCGCAGTGTGGGGTATATCTTAAAAGATGCTAACCAGAATTAAGAAAACCGTCGGAGAAGATGATTTTTCCTACTTCATCCGATATTTTGGGCTCTTTACTTTGATATTCTCAGCCATGACCTTGATTATCATTCAGGTCATGCGCTCGAGTCTTTATACAACTGTTGATGAGAACCTCAAGACTCTCAGTCAGGATCCCTACTCGCTTGTAGCGATTGCTTATCGAGACCAGCGACAGTCAAATACCAAAGGAGATGATAATGATCATGAGATGATGATCCCAGATCATGATAAATCAGAACCTAAAGGGGATGTCACATCCAATACCACTGTTGTTTTGCTTAATAAAAAATATGAAAACTTGACAACCGGTAATGGGTTTTTAAACTTCAAAACGGTGACGTTTGGTCGGAAGCTCCTCAACAAGGTTTCCCAGCTTCAAATTACAAATAGCTATGGGAAAAAAGAAAGTTACCGGGCCTATATGGCAGAGTTGAGTTTATCTGATGATGAAAGTGATAGTGACATCAAGTATGCGGTTGTCATGACCAATATCAGTCAACTAGAGCAGACCAGTGAAGAGCACGAAAGTCAAATCGCTCTCATCATGATCTGCTTCTGGGGAATCTCCTTATTCGCTAGCCTCTTCTTAGCACGTCTCAGCGTCAAGCCCCTTCTTGAGAGTATGCAAAAGCAAAAGGCTTTCGTGGAAAATGCTTCCCATGAGTTGCGGACGCCTTTAGCAGTTCTGCAAAATCGCCTCGAAACGCTTTTTAGAAAGCCTGAAGCGACCATTATGGAATCGAGTGAGAATATTGCATCCAGCTTGGATGAAGTTCGAAATATGAAGCTTTTGACTACCAACCTTCTCAATATTGCCCGAAGAGATGACGGCTTGAAGCCAGAGATGGAAGATATCGAACCAAGCTTTTTCGATCAGACCTTCTCGAATTTTGAGATCATTGCGGAAGAAAATGGCAAAATCTTCCGAGGAGACAATCAGGTGGACAAAGTCATTTGTTCTGATAGAACGCTCCTCAAGCAATTGATGACCATTCTTTATGACAATGCCTTGAAATATACCGATGAAGATGGTGAGATCCAGTTTGAAGTTCAATTGAAGGATAAAAATCTTCTTTTGAGAGTGCTGGATAATGGTCCAGGGATTCGAGATGAGGATAAGAAACGGATCTTTGATCGTTTTTACCGGGTCGACAAGGCCAGAACCCGTCAAAAAGGTGGATTTGGTTTGGGCTTATCCCTCGCTAAGCAGATCGTAGAAGCCTTTAAAGGGACCATTCAAGTCAAAGATAATAAACCAAAAGGGACCATCTTTGAAGTGAAATTATCCATTAAGACGGAAAGTCGTAAAAAAAATCGTTCATAATCTTTAAAAAATAGAAAAGAGGAAAACCTATGAGTTCAAAAATGTTGCACACTTGCCTTCGTGTGGAAAACTTAGAAAAGTCAATCGCTTTTTACCAAGATGCTTTTGGTTTTGAAGAAAAACGTCGGAAAGATTTCCCAGACTACAAGTTCACGATTGTTTATTTGGCCTTGCCTGGAGATGACTATGAGTTGGAATTGACTTACAATTATGATCATGGTCCATATGTCATCGGAGATGGCTATGCTCACGTTGCCTTGAGTACTCCTGATCTAGAAGGTTTGAATGCGGAACACAAGGCTAAAGGCTATGAAGTGACAGAACCAAAAGGTCTTCCAGGGACGCAACCGAATTACTATTTCGTTGTAGATCCGGATGGGTATAAAGTAGAAGTCATTCGCGAAAAATAAGAGGGATTAACAATAAGGGCCGCTGTCGGCTACGACAGTCGCCCTCTTTTTTATGAAACCATTTTCAAAAAAGGAATGTTTTTTCGAGAGAAATTTGCTATAATAAAGTTATGAGATTCAAACACACGAAAACTATTTTATTAATCATTATAAATCTCCTTTTTCTGAGTCTTTTGTATATCGGGTATCAAAAGATTCAAAGGCTTCGTGAACAAAAAGCCTATCAGGATCAGTTTGCCAAGGTCACCCAATTAGAGAAAAGCTCTGAAAAAGGAAAAGATGCCCAGGTTCAGGAAGGAATTTTAGGAACTTCTTATGTGACCGCTTTTTATCCTACTAAGGATGGACAGCCTGTTGAGATTATTAAAGAGAAGATCCAAGAAGACCTTCAGCGTCTAGGAACCGATGAAAAAACCAAAGAGCCTAAGCATCTGACCTTCTACCATAGTGAAGAAGCAGAAGCGCCTTTTGTTGGCTATCACCCAATCCAAATCAAACGGGCTGAATACCAGTACAAAAAAGGAAAATTCATTAAAGATGAGACGGTGAAGTTGCCCCTCTTTTACTTGGATGATGAGAGTAACCCTCTGACCCTCAGCCAGGTTTTTGCGGATCCAGATGGAGCCAAGCAGATCTTTTTGGAGGAATTACGAGGGAATCTATCCTTTCGTCAGCTAGATGAGGAAAGCATTGATCAAATGGTTGCCCACTTCTCAGAGTTGGACTTGAGCCAATGGGAATTCCAATATGAAAAAGGGAATTTCACCATTCCATTTCCAAGCAAGGTTAAAGGCGACGATACCTTTACTGTTCCCTTATCTAAATTCTATGACGTGATTGATACAGAGCGCTTGCTTCCTGATGATCTAGCTTCTTACCAATCCTATATTGAAGAACGCCATCGTAAGATGATTGCCTTGACCTTTGATGATGGACCGGATCCAACGACGACTCCTCAGGCACTGGCTATCTTGAAGAAATACAATGCCAAAGCTACCTTCTTTATGGTCGGAAAAAATGTCAGTGCGAATCCTGATATTGCTAAGCAAGTCCGCAAAGAAGGTCATCAAATCGGGAACCATACCTGGGATCACCCTCAATTGCCAAAATTGAGCTTGGATAATGCTAAAAAAGAGATCTTGGATACTCAAGAAGCTATTCAAAAAGCGACAGGCGTTCAAACTAAGATCACGCGCCCTCCGTATGGAGCCATCAATAACGCCATCCAATACAGTGTAGACCAGTCTTTCATCATGTGGGATGTGGATAGCCTGGATTGGAAAACTCATAATACGACGGCCATTCTCAATGAAGTGAAAAAAGAAGTCAAACCGGGTTCGATTATCCTCATGCATGATATCCATCAAACCACGATTGACGCTCTACCGACCGTCCTTGACTACCTCAAATCACAAGGCTATACCTTTGTAACGGTGGATGAGTTGTTGGATTACCAACTTGAAAGTCATCGCATCTATTACAATGGAAATTAACGTAAAAATCCTCTGCAGTTCTTTCACTAGCAGAGGATTTTCTTATTCATTTAAAAAGAGTTCGGAATTTTTTAAAACAAGTTCACGGACAGAAGCGTATTTTTTCAAGGCTTTGAGTTCTTCTGGGTGGGTGATAAAGGTGATCACATAGCCATCACGCCCCATTCGTCCTGTTCGACCGGCACGGTGGGTATAGGTCTCCACATCACGAGGAATATCGTAGTTAATCACACACTCAAGATGTTCAATATCGATTCCACGAGCGACCAAATCGGTGGCCAGCAAGAGGGTTAGCTGATGGTCTTTGAAGCGTTCCAGAATGACCTTGCGGTATTTGATATTGACATCACTGGCCAGCGACACGGCCTCGACACCCCGGTATTGTAGTTTTTCTTCAGCACTACCCAGATCTGATAGGCTGTTGAAAAAAGCCAGACCACGAAAATCTTCGACGTAGGCGAGTTTGCGGAGCAATTCAACCTTGTCCCGCTTATCCACTTGCATATAAAAATGTTGGATATTATCCAAAGAAACTCCATCAACCGTAACGCGAAGAGTATTTTCCTCTAGTTGGTCAGGATCGACCTTGGCTGTGGCGCTCATGTAGACATATTGGTGGTCACGGGGAGCATAGTGGCTGATCTTGGCGACGAAGTGGTACTGAGAATCGCTCAGTAATTGGTCGAATTCATCTAAAATGATGGTTTCCACATTCATCATTTTGATCTTTTTCAGCTTGATCAGTTCAAAGATCCGACCAGGCGTCCCAACCAGGATTTCAGGTCCTTTTTTGAGGCGTTCGATTTGCCGTTTTTGACTGGATCCTGAAAGGAAGAGTTGTGTCTGGAGACCGAGAGGCTCTGCCCATTGTTTGGTGACATCAAAAATTTGTCCTGCTAACTCTGTATTAGGAGCTAAAATCAAGAGTTGTTGGGCCTTCTTCGGTTTGAGTTTGAGCAAGCTCGGAAAGAGGTAGGCGAGTGTCTTACCAGTACCGGTAGGACTGATCCCGAGGACATTTTCTCCTTCATAGATAGGGGAGAAGATCTGTTCCTGAATTTCAGTGAATGTATCAAATCCGAGTGTTTCTAACTGGTCTTTCCAGCTTTGTGGAAATTGTTCTTTCATTCTTTTTCATCCTTAAATTGTATTCCAGCGCTTTGACGCATCTGGTAGAGGGTTTCATGGACCTGCTCAGCTGTTTGTAACCATTCAAGATAAGCAGTTGGCTTTTGATGAGCGATGGCAAGGGCAAAGGCTTCCGCCTCTTCTTGCATTTGGTGTGGGCAGGGCTGGACCGGAAGGTCGATGACTTCCCCAGAATGGCTGACGAAGCGAGCCTGGTTGATGGCTGCTACAGCATTGAGAGTCAGCGTTCCAGTCTTGGTGTAGATTTCAGCAGGTAGATGGCTGGTGATATTTTTCCCTGCCTGAATGGCAACCTGAAACTCTGGATAAATCAAGACACCTTGACCATAGAGATCAACCAAATTGGGTAATTGCTGAGCGGTGTAGTGACTGGAGATTGGAGCTCCAAAGAAGCCAATGGCCAGGTAGAGGCAGTAGACACCCAGATCCATCAAGGCTCCACCTGCATAGACATCTGAGAAAATATTGGGCATCTCACCTGCAAGAAGGGCTGGCAATTTGGAAGAATATTTGGCAAAGGTGAAGTTGGCGCCCAGTATTTCCTGATTAGAGAGGAAGTCTTTAACTACTTGAAAGGCTGCTTCTTGGTAATTTCTGGCAGCTTCAAAGAGATAGACCTGGTGCTCCTTAGCGAGCTTGACCAGCTCCTTCCATTCAGAAGGCTTGGTCACAGCCGGTTTTTCAATGATGACATGCTTCTTGGCCAGAATAGCAAGCTTGGCCTGAGCGAAATGAAGAGAATTGGGGCTAGCAATGTAAATCACATCCAGCTCACTGTCTAAGAAGTCGATGAAATCCGTGTAGCAAGAGACCGCCCCATAAGGCTCACAAAACTCTTGAGCTGTCTTCATCTTTCTCGAATACACAGCATGCAAGTGATAGTGGCCTGTCTGATGAGCAGCTGTAATAAATTCATGTGAAATCCAACTCGTACCAATAATTCCCAGCTTTAACATAAGGTGTCCTTCCGTAATCGATTCACTCTATTATACCATGAAAAGGGGGAGGCGCGGGGTGAAAAATATAGGACAACTTTTGAAATTATTCATAAAATATGGGATAATTGTAATGATTTTTTAAAATAAGGACAGAATAATGAAACAAAAAATTTTAGTAACGGGTGGAGCTGGATTTATTGGTTCCCATACACTAATTGAACTGACTAATGCAGGTCATGAAATAGTGGTGGTAGATAACTTTATAAATAGTAGTAAAAAAAGTATCAAAGAAGTTGAAAAGATTATTGATAAATCTATTGCATTATACGATATAGATGTTCGAGACAAAGAGAAGTTATTGGAAGTATTTATAAAAGAACAACCTACAGGGGTGATTCACTTTGCTGCATTGAAAGCCGTTGGAGAATCAGTTCAAATCCCGCTTACATATTATGAAAATAATATAATCGGAACGTTGATATTACTTCGAGTTATGGAAGAAGTAAAATGTAAGAACATTATTTTTAGCTCGTCAGCGACTGTATACGGAGATCCACATACTGTTCCTATCTTAGAAGATTTTCCGCTTTCAGTGACCAATCCATATGGAAGAACAAAATTGATGATTGAAGAGATACTTCAAGATATATACAAGGCAGATTCTTCATGGAACATCGTATTGTTACGCTATTTTAATCCAATTGGGGCTCATGAAAGTGGGAATATCGGTGAAAATCCAAATGGAATCCCCAATAATCTTTTACCATATGTAACACAGGTAGCGGTTGGAAAGCTAGAATATGTTAATGTGTTTGGAAACGATTATCCAACTCCAGATGGAACTGGTGTTCGCGATTATATCCATGTGGTTGATTTAGCAAAGGGACATGTAGCGGCATTAAGAAAACTTGAAAAAGATTCAGGGTTAAATATATATAACTTAGGTACTGGTAGAGGATACTCTGTTCTTGAAATCATTCAAAATATGGAAGATGTGGTAGGAAAAACAATTCCTTATAAGATTGTTGAGAGACGTGCTGGAGATATTGCAACCTGTTACGCAGATCCATCGAAAGCAAGTGAGGAGTTAGGTTGGAAAGCTCAATATGATATTCATCGCATGTGCCAAGATGCATGGAGATGGCAAAGCAAACATCCAAATGGATTTGAATAATAAATGATTTTATTTAATTAAACACTAATTTAAATAGGAATTGTCTCTTCAGATACAAAGCATTAAATTTTAAAAATAGAAACAAGATATGATTAAAAAAATATATAAATTATTAAATATTGATACTAGTAAATTTAAAAAAGTATATCTATTTATGTTAATAGTAATATTATTTTCAGGTATACTTTCAATTTTTGTACGTTACCCAATGTCGTGGTATGATGAACAGGTTCATTATGCACGAGTTATTTCATACTCTCATAATTTGAATCCAAAAGGAGAAACATATATTTCTGAGGGAGAACAAGAATTTATTCAACGTTCTATGGGAACAATTGCTAAATCTCTCGGTCAAAAAACACCAAATATTTTAAGTTTAGATTGGAAACATGATTTTAAAACATTAAATAAAAGTAAGAAACTTGTAAAGACACGGGATGCTATACCTGCATCAGTATATACTCCAATTGTATATTTACCATATATACTTGCAACTTGGGTTGCAAATATACTCAGACTAGACATTATCTCATCTTTTATTTTTCTGAGGTTGATTGGTTTTTTATCAGTCTTTATTTTATTAATCCTAGCATTTCGGAAACTCCCTTTTGGAAAAGCGACGCTACTAATGATAGCTTCAATACCAACTGTAATACTATCTTTCACAGCAATTTCTGCGGATACATTAACTTATGGTTTGATATTTTTATTTGTCGCACATATGTTGAATCTTTATCAAAAAATAGCACTTTCTATTAAAATAAAACGTGTAGAATTTGTCAAATTATTAATTATTTCAGTTCTTCTAGTTTTAGCAAAAATGCCTGCATTTGCTGTATTAGCGTTATATTTACCAATGATTTACATTGGAATAAAAGATAAAAAACTATCGAAATTTCAAATTATATTTTTATTTACATCGTTATTATTTTGTGCTTTTTTAACAATTGTTTGGTATCTTAGTATAAAAGATATAAATGGGAATGTTACTTATTATGGGAATACCCTAATAGATCAAGGAAAACAATTGAAATTTATTCTATCTCATCCGTTGAGAACGCTAAGAGTTTTTATTGAAAATATATTAGATTTTCCTTATTTTGATTTTCAATTGGGGTACTCTGATTTTCAAAGAGGTATGCAGGTGCCAGTTATTATCTCTATATTTTCATTGTTTAGTATATTAAATAGTTTTAAGATTCAGGATTCAGAGCAACCATTAATCGATAAAAAAGAGAGAATTATATATAATTCTTTTTCTAGACTGATTTTTATAGGTGTTTCGTTATTAATCTATTTAATATTCTATTTACAGGTTACGGAAGTTGGATCTGAAAAAATTTCTGGTGTTCAAGGAAGGTACTTCTTATCATTTTTAATTTTGTTAGTTCCTTTTTCAAATGGAAAAAGTTTTTTGTCGATAAAACAGTCCAAATATGTATTGTATGCATCTGTAATTCCTGCAATTTATTATATTTTATTAATGTTTTATCAATTAAGAAATTAATTGTTATTAAAAATGCAAATCTCACTAGGGGAAACCCTAGTTTTTTGTTACAATAGAAAGTGAATAAGTCAAGGAGTAAGAGATGACCATATCAGTTGTAGTCCCATGTTTTAACGAAGAAGAATCAATTCCATTGTTTTATCGAGAAATGGAACGTGTTCGGATGAAGATGGGAGAAAAGTTTGAATATATTTTTATAAATGATGGCTCTTCAGATGGTACGCTATCCGTTCTTCGAAAGCTACATGTTACAGATTCAAATGTGCACTACCTTTCTTTTTCTCGAAATTTCGGAAAAGAGGCCGCGCTATATGCTGGACTTGAGCGTGCTAGTGGTGAATATGTGACGGTCATGGATGTAGATTTGCAGGATCCCCCAGAGTTATTGATCGAAATGAAGCAGAAGTTGGAGGAACAGCCGGATTTAGACTGTGTCGGAACGAGACGCGTAACCCGTGATGGGGAACCACCGATCCGCTCTTTCTTTGCAAGGATGTTTTATAAATTGATCAATCATATTAGCCAAGTGGAAATGGTTGACGGGGCGCGGGATTTCCGTTTGATGCGTCGACCTATGGTCGATGCTATCATGGAGTTATCGGAGTACAATCGTTTTTCAAAAGGGATTTTTGCTTGGGTAGGATTTGAGACAGAATACCTCGAATATAAAAATGTAGAGCGCGTAGCAGGAGAGACGTCTTGGAATTTTTGGTCCCTCTTTAAGTACTCGATTGAAGGGATTGTCAATTTCTCGGATGCTCCATTAAACATTGCCTTTATTGGTGGGCTATTATCTTGGATTTTGGCCTTTATCATGATGATTTTGATTGTAATCCGCACCTTGGTCTTTGGGGATCCTACTTCAGGTTGGCCATCCCTTATGACAGTGATTCTTTTCCTGGGAGGGTTCCAATTATTGACCATCGGAATTTTAGGGAAATATATTGGTAAGATCTTCATGGAAACCAAGAAACGTCCAATCTATGTTATCAAAGAGAAAAGCAAGTAAAAAGCAGAAAACTTCTGCTTTTTTTGCTATAATGATAGGGAAAAAGCATTTGAAAGGAATTTAACATGATTTTAATTACAGGAGCAAATGGACAACTTGGAACAGAACTTCGCCATTTGTTGGATGAACGAAATGAAGAATATGTGGCTGTTGATGTGGCTGAGATGGACATCACAAATGCAGAGAAAGTAGACGAGGTATTTGCGGAAGTAAAACCAACCTTGGTATATCACTGTGCTGCCTACACAGCTGTTGATGCTGCTGAAGATGAAGGAAAAGAGTTAGACTATGCCATCAACGTGACTGGTACGGAAAATGTAGCAAAAGCGTCTGAAAAACATGGTGCAACCTTAGTTTATATCTCAACCGACTACGTTTTTGATGGGAAAAAACCAGTGGGACAAGAATGGGAAGTTGATGACAAACCAGATCCACAGACAGAGTATGGTCGTACAAAACGCATGGGTGAAGAGTTAGTCGAAAAACATGTTTCAAACTACTATATTATCCGTACTGCATGGGTATTCGGTAACTATGGTAAGAACTTTGTCTTCACTATGCAAAACCTTGCTAAGACTCACAAGACACTTACAGTTGTTAATGACCAACATGGCCGCCCAACATGGACACGTACTTTGGCAGAGTTTATGACTTATTTGGCTGAAAACCGTAAGGAATATGGTTATTATCACTTGTCAAATGATGCAACAGAAGATACAACTTGGTATGACTTTGCGGTTGAAATCCTCAAAGATACTGATGTTGAAGTGAAACCTGTTGATTCAAGCCAATTCCCAGCTAAAGCTAAACGCCCATTTAACTCAACAATGAGTCTGGCTAAGGCTAAGGCTACAGGGTTTGTCATTCCAACATGGCAAGATGCTTTGAAAGAGTTTTACAAACAAGAAGTGAAATGAGAATCAAGGTCAGTTAAATAGGTTTGAATATATTTGACTGACCTTTTTAATAGAGTTTTCAGGAGAAACTACGTATAAAAATGTCAGATTTACTCATTATTATTCCAGCCTATAATGAAGAAGGCTCGATTGAAAATGTTGTTAACAACATCATTCAAAATTATCCTCAATATGACTACGTCATTATCAATGATGGCTCTCGTGATAAGACTTCACAAATTTGCCATGAGAATCATTACAATATTGTTGATTTGCCAGTGAATCTCGGTCTTGCGGGAGCTTTTCAAACAGGTTTAAGGTATGCATATGAGCATGGTTATAAAAAAGCGGTGCAATTTGATGCAGATGGTCAACACTTACCAGAATATATTCAAGGCCTGGAAGAAAAAATCAATGATGGCTTTGATTTAGTTATTGGTTCTCGATTTGTTACAGAGAAACGACCAAATTCTTTACGAATGTTAGGTAATATCTTAATTAGTTCAGCTATTAAACTTACCACTGGTAAGACAATTAAGGACCCAACTTCAGGAATGAGAATGTTCTCAGAAGATTTAATTAAAGAGTTTGCACTCAATATTAACTATGGTCCAGAGCCAGATACTGTGTCTTATCTAATCCGTAATGGTGTAAAAGTTGCGGAAGCACAAGTTAGAATGGAAGATAGACAAGCGGGAGAAAGTTATTTGACTCTTTCTCGTTCTATTAAATATATGACACATATGTTTGTGTCAATTCTACTCATTCAAAACTTTAGAAAGAGAGGCTAGACTCCATGACTATTTGGTTTCAAATTGTTCTAATTTTTGTATCTCTAGCGACAGTTACCTTCATTCTTAGAGGGATTAGAAAATCTCAAGTACAAATTAATGATTCACTATTTTGGATTTTCTTCTCAGTAGTATTGCTTATATTTAGCGTCTTTCCAAAATTAGCTGAGATTATTGCGAGTGCGTTAGGAATTGTTTCAGCTGTAAACTTTATTTTTCTTTTTATCATTTTCCTTCTACTGATTAATCAATATCAATTAACAGTTCGCTTATCTAAACTTGATACAAAGTTCAAAAACTTAGTACAAACAATTGCCTTGAGAGGAAAAGATGAGTAAAAAAAGTCAGCTTCCAGATGCAAAAACGATATATTTTTGGAATCTGCTAGGAAATTTAGCAGCATCAGGTGTATCGGTTTTATACCTTTTAATCGTTACTCGATTGACTTCGGCGTCTCTTGCTGACCAATTTAGTTTGGTATGGTCTATCGGGACTCTTTGGGTAGTTATCGGTCTTTTTCAAGTTCGAAATTATCATGGAACAGATGTAAGGCAGAAGCATTCGTTTAGAGCGTACTTTCAAGCCCGTATTCTGACGATACTTGCCATGATAGTAACACTGTTACCTTATTTAAAGATAATAGGAGGGAATAGATATACCTCGTCTGTTATTTTAATGGCGTTTCTGATGATTTTATATCGAGCTTGGGATTCAGTTTCTGATCTTTTTCAGGGATTGTTTCAACAACGTGAGCGTATGGATATTGCAGGGAAGACCATGTTCTATCGTTATTCGACTAGTACGGTGGTCTTGTTTCTAGCTTTGCTTATTTCAAAATCTCTTATTACATCCTTGCTAGCTTTGACCATTTGGAATGGACTTTTTATTTTATTATATGAGTTTAGGTTTGTTCATCACTTCGAATCAATTAATTGGAGAGGAGTATTTGACCTAAGGAAGATTCATGAGTCTCTGGATATCCTTAAGGAGTGTTTCCCACTTTTCTTGAACGGTTTCATACTACTTTATGTTTTGAATGAGCCTAAATTAATCATTGAGCGAGGTTTATCTGAGGGAGTATTACAAACAGGAATGCAAAGAGATTTCAATATTCTCTTCATGCCTGTCTTTTTCATGAGCCTTATTATTCTCATGGTTCGTCCTTTGATTACACAACTTGCTTTTTTGTATGTGGACAAAGAATATGAGAAGTTTGATTCGATTATCAAAAAACTTTTGCTTTATATCATAGGTGGTGGGTTACTAGTAGTTTGTTTAGCTTATTTACTAGGAGTCCAAGTATTAGGACTAGTCTTTGGATTAGATTTAGCATCTTATCAGGTATCATTTACAATTTTGATTTTAGCTGGAGTTTTGTACGCTGTCGCGATTATTTTTGAAAACATCCTTACCATTATGCGAAAACAACACCTGCTGATTGCTATTTATGTTGCTATGTTAGTTGTTACTTTATTAATTACTAAGACATTTATCTATTCGTGGGGGATGCTTGGTGCTTCGTTAGCATTTTTAGTGGTTATGATTGTGTATGTGTTTGGTATTTCAATTATTTATTATAGAGAAAAAATTAAAGAGAGAAGACAATGACTTACGATTTGACTGTAATTATTCCAGTATATAATATGGAAAACTTACTTTCTAATTGCTTAGACAGTATTGTAGAGCAAAATAAACTTGAAGAATGTTCACTGAGAGTAATATGTGTAAATGATGGAAGTACCGATAATTCTAAAAAAATCATAGAAGAGTATTCAAATAGATTTTCATTTATTGAACTCCTTAATAAAGAAAATGGTGGAGTTTCTTCTGCTAGAAATGTAGGGCTTAATTTGGTAAGTGATAGTGAATATGTCACTTTTATTGATCCTGATGATTCAATTTGTCCAGATTATATTCAAAACTTTATCTTGAATAAAGGTAGTGATGTTATTTACTTTGATTTTGATTTAGTTGATTCAGAGGGGAAATTACTTAAGCACTTAAATGTGAATCCTTTTTATTCAAAGTTAGAATCTGAAGAAGTGAATCTACGTTATTTCCTATTAACAAAACATGCTTCTTGGACTAGAATTTATAGGTCAGAATTCTTAAGTAAATTCCGTTTTCCTATAGGAAAGATTTACGAAGATATTGCTTTGATGCCATATATAACTTCCCTATGTTCTAGCGTGAACTATATTCAAATACCAATATATAAGTATACGGTGAATACAGCTGGATCTATCATGAATTCTAATAAATCGAGTATATTTGATATTTACGATTCATTAAAGTATTTATTTGATTTATTTAATGATGAATTCGAAACCTATAAGTCTGAGCTACAGTATTTAGCAATTGAGCACCTATGTGTTGGACATACTTATCGTTTGTTAAATTACCCTGAGGCTACAAAACAAGATTTTAAAGACATTATTGTCTTTATGGAAAAGTATTTTGGAAAACATTGGGATAAAAATAAGTATGTTAAACGTGGAGTTCAAAAAGTAAATATTAATTCTTCTCTTTCGAAGATAGTGCCGTTTTTTCTAGAGATACTAAAGTATAGTGGACCTTATCCTTTTCTATTAATCAATAAGATGATTTCAGAGAAAAATAAATAATTTTGCGGCCCCCTTAAGGGTCGCTTTTCTGTTTGAATTAGGCAAAAAGCCTAGAAAATGGTATAATGAGTAGACTGTAAATTGTTAGAAAGGGAATATTATGCAACACGTTTTTATTATCGGAAGTCGTGGGCTTCCGGCTCAATATGGCGGATTTGAGACTTTTGTAGACCAATTGGTCTCCCATCAAGTGTCTCCAGATATCCAGTACCATGTTGCTTGCCTTTCTAACGATCAAGCCTATCATCATTTTGACTACAAGGGTGTCGATTGTTTTACCATTAAAGCGCCGAAACTTGGGCCTGCACGGGTCATCGCCTATGATATGATGGCCATCAACTATGCTCTGAAGATTATCAAGAAGCAAGGAATTAAAAAACCTATTTTTTATGTCTTGGGCAATACAATTGGAGCCTTTGTGGCCCCTTTTGCTCGTAAGATCCATAAGATAGGTGGACGATTTTATATCAATCCAGATGGACTGGAGTGGAAGCGGGCCAAGTGGGCTAAACCGATTCAAGCCTATCTCAAGTATTCTGAAAAGATCATGACGCGCCATGCGGACTTGGTGATTTCTGACAACCCGGGTATTGAGTCTTATATCATGGAAGCCTACCCGTGGTCCAAGACGACCTATATTGCCTACGGAACGGACTTGTCTCCGACTAGCCTAAATAGTCAGGATAATAAGGTCCGAGAATTCTATCACAAGTGGCAGACACAAGAGAAAAACTATTATCTAATTTTGGGTCGCTTTGTCCCAGAAAATAATTACGAGACCGCCATTCGTGAATTTATGGCCTCTTCCACCAAACGGGATTTGGTGATCATTTGTAATCATGAAGGCAATCCCTATTTTGAAGAGTTGCGAGCTCGGACTGAATTTGATCAGGATCCTCGTGTTAAGTTTGTAGGAACGGTTTATGATCAAGACCTCTTGAAGTATATCCGTAAAGAAGCCTTTGCCTATATCCATGGTCATGAAGTGGGTGGGACCAATCCTGGACTCCTAGAGGCTCTCGCTCAGACGGATCTCAATTTAGTTTTAGGTGTCTCCTTTAACCAAACGGTCGCTAAGGACACGGCTCAATATTGGACTAAAGAAACTGGAAATTTGTCACATTTGATTGATCAGGTAGATCCTTTGGAAGATGTATCTGAATGGGGGCAACGAGCCAAGGCCAATATGAAGCAAAACTTTACCTGGGAAAAAATTGTAGGTGAGTACGAGGAATTATTCTTATCATGAAAGTAAATATCTTGTTGTCCACCTATAATGGTGAACAGTATCTAAAAGAGCAGGTTAAAAGTATCCAAGACCAGACTTATCAAGACTGGCAACTCTTGATCCGAGATGATGGGTCAAGAGATGGTACGGTGAAGATCATTCAAGAGTTGGTGGCCCAGGATGAGCGCATTCGCTTTATCAACCAAGGAGCTATCGAAAATCTTGGTGTTATTAAGAGCTTCCATACGCTTCTGAAATATGAAAAAGCTGATCTTTATTGCTTCAGTGATCAAGATGATGTTTGGCTACCAGCAAAGATTGCCCTTCAAGTAGCAGAAGCTGAGAAGCACCCTCAAGAAGTGCCTTTGCTGGTCTACACCGATTTAAAAGTGGTCGATGAAAACTTGAACGTGCAGCATGAGAGTATGATTCGCACCCAGTCTGATCATGCCAATACAGAACTGATTCAAGAGCTGACAGAAAATACGGTAACTGGCGGTGTGGCCATGATTAACCACGCGTTGGCAGAGTTATGGACAGGTCAAGAAAAACATGATCTCCTCATGCATGATTGGTATTTGGCCTTGTTGGCCACTGCCTTTGGGAAGCTCATCTATATCGATCAGCCAACAGAATTGTACCGTCAGCACAGTAGCAATGTTCTGGGGGCTCGTACCCTTAGAAAACGGATCAAAAACTGGGTTCGTCCGCATATTCTGTTTGCTAAATATTGGAAACTCATTGAATCCAGTCAAGAACAAGCAAAAAATCTATTGGATCTGCCTGTCAGTCCCAAAAATAAAGAAATTATTGAAAATTTTGTCACCATTATGGATGTTCCATTAAAAGAACGTTTGAGACGGATTCGTCAGTATGGTTACCGGAAGAACCGGGCTTTTCACACTTTTGTGTTTACAAGCTTGATTTTATCTAAGTTTATATATAGAGGTAGAAAATAATGATAGACTTTTTTAGTCAGAAAAATAGAATTTTATTACGTGAAATGGTAAAAACGGATTTTAAACTAAGATATCAAGGTAGTTTGATAGGGCATTTGTGGTCCATTTTGAAACCTCTCATGTTATTTACAATAATGTATTTAGTGTTTGTTAGGTTTTTACGTTTTGATGATGGAACCCCGCACTACGCAATTGGCTTGTTACTTGGAATGGTAACATGGAATTTTTTCTCGGAAGCTACAAATATGGGTATGATGTCAGTGGTTTCCAGAGGAGATTTGTTACGAAAATTAAATTTTTCAAAAGAAATTATTGTTATTTCGTCGGTTGTTGGTGCAGCAATTAACTATACAATTAATTTATTAGTAGTTTTCGTATTTGCTTTAATTAATGGTGTTAATTTTTCGATAAATTGGTTTACAGTATTTCCTCTATTTATTGAATTGTTTTTGTTTTCTGCTGGAATTTCATTTGTATTAGCAACACTTTTTGTAAAATATCGTGATATTGGCCCTATTTGGGAGGTGGTTATGCAGGCTGGTATGTATGCGACACCTATAATTTATTCACTAACATTTATTTTGCAACGAGGTCAGGTCACAATTGCTAAATTAATGATGTTAAACCCATTAGCTCAGATAATTCAAGATTTGCGACACAATATAGTTTATTCAGGTAGTCTAACAGGTTGGGACCTAATTGAAAATAAGATATTTGCAATTGTCCCATATATTTTACCAGTTATAATATTTGTTTTAGGCTATCTAATATTCCATAAACAAGCTAAGAAATTTGCGGAGATTCTCTAATGACAGAAAAGAAAATTGCAGTTAAAGTTGACCATGTTAGTAAGTTTTTTAAGCTTCCAACAGAATCAACTCTAAGTCTTAGAACAGCCTTAGTAAATAGATTTAAAGGTATCAAAGGCTATAAAGAACAACATGTTTTAAAAGATATTAGTTTTGAAGTTGAACAAGGAGATTTTTTTGGGATAGTAGGTCGTAATGGATCAGGAAAATCGACACTTTTAAAAATAATCTCTCAAATTTATGTACCTGAAAAAGGCAAAGTAATCGTAAATGGTAAAATGGTTTCATTTATTGAACTTGGTGTCGGATTTAATCCGGAATTAACTGGCCGTGAGAACGTTTATATGAACGGAGCTATGCTTGGATTTACAACAGCAGAAGTGGATGCTATGTATGATGAAATTGTTGAGTTCGCAGAACTGGAAGAATTTATGAATCAAAAACTCAAAAACTACTCTTCTGGTATGCAGGTCCGTTTGGCTTTCTCAGTTGCTATCAAAGCACAAGGTGATGTCCTTATTCTTGACGAGGTTCTTGCAGTAGGAGATGAAGCTTTCCAACGTAAGTGTAATGACTACTTTATGGAACGTAAAAAATCTGGGAAAACAACAATTCTTGTAACCCATGATATGGGGGCTGTTAAAAAGTATTGTAACAAAGCAGTTTTGATTGAGAATGGATTCACAAAAGTTATTGGCAACCCAGATGATGTTGCGAATCAATATAGTTTCGATAATGCTACCCAATCAGTGAATGATTCGGTTCAGGATCAGGAAATTATTGAAACCAATGCAAAAATTATTGAGGATTTTACAGTTAATTTATTATCAAGTAATCAAGTGACACCAAAAGATGAAATAATTTTCGAATTTAGTTTTAAACAATTAAAGGATATTGAGACACATATAGCACTATCGTTTGTTGATATTGATACAAATTATGGTTATTATAACGATAATTCGATGGATTTAGTGATTAATGAACTAGGTGATAAGAAAATTATATATAAGTGCTCTCTGCCATACATAAATCGTGCTAAGTTGAGAATAGA
This sequence comes from Streptococcus sp. 210928-DFI.4.42, assembly GCF_020554365.1. Lineage (NCBI taxonomy): Bacteria > Bacillati > Bacillota > Bacilli > Lactobacillales > Streptococcaceae > Streptococcus > Streptococcus sp. 210928-DFI.4.42. Next base: position 18,658 of record NZ_JAJCHF010000002.1, on the reverse strand, counting down.
AGCTACTATTCGAGATAAAGAAAAACGAGTTTTGGCATTTGCCCCTTCAGTAAAAGCACCTATATTCTTTGTAGAAAGAAATGATTTATCAGAAAAAAGTGAATCAGAAAGAGATTCTGCTACGGGATTACTTCTACGACATGGATCTTGGTCTACTATAGAGTCAGAGGAATGATTTATGGGAAAACGCATTTTATTTATATCTCCTACAGGAACACTTGACAATGGAGCAGAAAAATCTATTGCAAATTTAATGATCTATCTATCTAAGAATGGTTATAAAATATATAATGCTTATCCAGAAAATTCTCATTATACTCATAGTAATTACGTGAATCTCTTTTCGAAAGCAGGAATTAAACTTTTTTCTATTCCTACACTAAAATGGTGGTGGGAGGAGGCACCTGGTGGATCACTTTTTTCAAAAGAAGAAAGAGTTTTATTTTACCAACAGAATATTAAACAAATAAGAGATATCATTAAAAGAGAAAAAATTGAGCTAGTGATATCTAATACAGTAAATGTTTTTCAAGGTAGTATTTCTGCTGCTTGTGAAGGAATCCCTCATTTTTGGTTGATTCATGAGTTTCCCGATCGTGAATTTGATTATTACAAGAAAAAAATTGGATTTATTTTTGAAAATTCAGATGGAGTATTTTCGGTATATGGAAACCTGTCAGATACCCTTTTAGAACTTTCAAATAATAGTACAAAATTGGATAGCTTTATTCCATTCTCAAATATTTCTGATAATGAATTAACTTATTCAGAAGAAAGAAGAATTGTATCAATTGGGATGATAAATGAGAATAAAAACCAATTTGAGCTTTTGAGAGCATACGCAAGTTTAAACAGAGAAGATATTCCTTTAGTTTTTATTGGAGACTGGGAAGAGACAATTAAGAGAAAATGTGATGAATATATCACTAAATATTCTCTAAAAAATGTCCATTTTATGGGATATAAGGATCAACCGTGGGATGAAGTTACTACATCAGATATATGTGTTTTCAACTCTAAATCAGAAAGTTTTTCATTAGTATTTGTTGAATCAATTTTAAAAGGTGTTCCATCAATAGTTTCAAATATTAGTGGGTATCGTTCAGCTGGCAAGTATTTTAATGCTGGAGTATATTATGCCTTAGGTAATATAGAAAATTTAACTTCTTGTTTGTCTGATATGATAGAGAATTTTAATGATTTTAAGACTCACTCGCTTGCCATACGGGAACATGCTAGAAAACTATACTCAGAGGAAAGTTGTTTTGATAATATTATCTCTAAAATAACTTCCGAACAATATAGTGAGAAAAAATCTATAATAGCATTAGAATCGTTATTGGGTAATACAATACCAAAGCATGAGATATTTGACATTAAGTCTCAATCTGTAGTTATTTATTATTCTAAAGATAATGAAGAATTTTCTGAGAATAACAAGTATACTTTTCCATTTCAGTATTCAGACCAAATTTATTTTAATGTTCCTGATGCTGTAACAAAGATCAGAGTGGATTTGTCTGAGATTCCAAACTATATTGAAGAATTTAAACTAACTCCTTCTCATAGTTATCATGAAGAAGTCCAGATGTTTTCTACAAATGGTTTTCTAACTGAGTCTGGTTTACTCTTTGGAAAAAATGATCCACAGATTACATATGATATAAGTCATCTAGATTCCAATGAGTTTATTTTTTCATATAAATTGAAAAATACCTTTAAAATTATGAACGAAGGATCAATATTAACAGAATTAGCAGACCTACATTCTGCTAATAAGGAACTAATACAGAAATACAAACAATTATCGGATGAATTCACTACGATAATTAATAGCAAACGTTGGAGAATAACTAGCAAGATTATCAATTTCTTTAGGAGAAAATAATGAATCGTTTATTACTATATGTTCACTATAATAAATACAATCATATCAGTAGGCATGTATATTATCAAATTGAACAATTAAGGAAACTATTTAAAAAAGTTGTCTTTATTTCAAATAGTAAACTCAGTGAGAGTGAGGTATCCAAACTTTATGAAAAAAATTTAATTGACAACTTTATTCAACGTGAAAATAAAGGATACGATTTTGCGGCTTGGCATGATGGAATGGAATTTATTGGATTCAATGACGTCCAAGATTATGATTCCGTAACTGTTATGAATGATACTTGTTTTGGTCCACTTTGGGATATGGAGCCGTTATATGAAAAATATGAATCCAATAATCAGGTTGATTTTTGGGGAATGACTAATCATAGAGGAATTCAAGCCGGAAATTTTTATATTAATGAACATCTACAATCGTATTTTATTTCATTTAAGAAATCTATAACTCAATCGGAAGTATTTCAAACTTTCTGGAAATCAGTTCAAAGTTATGAAGAGGTTCAAAAGGTTATTGATAACTATGAAACACAATATACAAAATTGTTTGTTGATGCTGGCTTTAAATATGATTCTGTTCTGAATACCCTTCCGTTAAATGATAAGTTCTTTCACAGTAATTTTACAATTCATTACCCTCATGTTTTACTTGATGGAGGAGTTCCTTTTATTAAAATAAAAACATTTGATTTAAGCCAACACCTTTCTCCCTATTTACTAAAAGAAATTGAGAATCGTACTGACTATCCAGTAGAATTTATCTTGTCTCATATGTCAGATATTAGTTTACCAACTCCTCCTTATTTATTAGATCGTAAAATTTTAAAAAATAGCGAAAAAAAATATTACAATACAAAAAAGATAGCAGTACACCTTCATACTTACTATGTAGATTTACTTGAAGAATTTTTGAAGCAATTTGATAATTTTCATTTTAATTATGATCTTTTTTTGACAACTGACTCTGAAGAAAAGAAAAAAGAAATTGAAATCATTCTCAAATACCACGATAAACATGCAAGAGTTGTTGTGACCGGAAATAGAGGTCGTGATATTATTCCTATGCTTAAGTTGAAAGATGAGTTATCCAATTATGACTTTATTGGACATTTCCACACAAAAAAATCTCCGGAATATCCATATTGGGTAGGTGAATCTTGGCGTAATGAACTGTTTTCAATGCTTATCCAACCAGCAGATACCATAATTTCAAATCTAGAGAATAATGATAATCTTGGTCTTGTGATTGCAGATATTCCAACATTTTTCCGTTATACAAAAATTGTTGATCCGTGGAATGAGAATAGATTTGCTGAGGGAATGAATGATTTATGGCGGCGAATGAATCTTAGTCGTGAAATCGATTTTAAAAAAATGGACATATTTATTATGAGCTATGGAACATTTGTTTGGTTTAAATATGAAGCTTTAAAGCCGTTGTTTGAAATAGAGTTGAGTGATGAGGAAATACCAACTGAACCAATTCCACAGCATACTATTTTACACTCTATTGAACGAATTCTTGTTTATTTAGCTTGGTCAAGACGGTTTGACTATGCAATTTCTAAAAATAATATTTATATTACACCGTTTGTTGATAATGAGGTGCTGAATATAAGACCTGATAATCTTCCAAATACATATATTAATTTTGACAACATCGGTGGAATAAAGGGAGCTCTTAAATATATTATTGTAGGTCCTGGGACAGCAGTTAAATATATTTTAAGGAGGATAAAAAGGAGAATAATGAACTAGAATGCCATTATATGAAAAAGTTAAGGAATTACTTGCTTTAAGAAAAATAACAATAATCAAATATACTTTTTCAATTGTTATTACGTTATGTTCTTTTTTTACCACAAATAATTTATTATTTTTTATTTTCTCTATTTTAGAACTTGTTATAATTTTTTCTTTGTCAAATGCTTTAGTGAAAAAAAGTAATCTATGGGGAAATATATTAAATTTTATTTTGATTCTTTTATATAATATTGAATTATTGGTGCTAAATTTTGCAGATAGTTTTGTAACGTTGATAATGATAAATAACCTCAGTTCTTGGGAAGCCTTGAAAGGTAGAATTGTTATTTATTTAACCGGAATTATTTTGCTCATCATTTTTAGTTCATTACCGATAGTATATATTGATTTTAATTATTCAAATTTTTCTAGAGCAAAAAAGGTAGTTATTAGATTTCAAAATTTAAAATTACTTTCGTTAGTGACTTTTATAGAAATTATCTTATTACTTTGTTTAGGAACGGGTTTTTCACCAGCTATGTCTATCTATGATTTGTCAAACAATATTTCTAAGTATAATCAATTGTTACAAATTAATAGTTCGAAAAATATAAAGAGCGAACAATTTCATCGTAGTGAAATACCTAATCATAGAGATAAACCAAAAAATTTGCCTGAGAGACCAAATGTTATTTTAATTTTTACGGAAGGAATGTCTCAACATATTATTGATGATGACAGGAATGTAGTACCTAATCTACGAAATATTCAATCAGTATCTTTAAGATTTGATAATTATTATAACCATACTTTTGCAACATATGCAGGAATAATTGGTCAGCTATATTCGGGATATCAATTAAAAAATAGTGATAAGAATTATTTAATTTCTCTTCCTCAGATTTTAGAAGGGTTTGGTTATCAAACTGCTTTTATTAACACGGAACCCAAAAATAGAGAATTTACAACATATTTAGGAAACTTAGGTTTTGAAAAAGTTATCTCAGCTCCGATAAATAAATCTTTAGGGGTTTCGTCTGATAAAAATGCATATAGGAAACTATTTGATGAAATGAATAGTCAGGGAGAAAAACCATTCCTGTTAACAATGTACACGTTTGGTACGCATATTGGTATGGATGGATTTGAAAAAAAATTCGGTGATGGAAAAGATAGATTACTAAATAGATTCCATGATATGGATTTTCAATTTGGTAAGTTTATTGATGAATTTAATAAAAGTAAATTTTCTGAAAACACAATTGTTATATTTACAACTGATCATGCAACATTTGTTGATGATGAATATAGGAGTAGTTTTCCTAAAAATACAAGGGTACAAGGAAATTTAGATAGGATACCTCTGTTTATATACTACAAGGGTATAAATCCAGAAGTTATAAATGTAGACGGGAAGAATTCTGTTAATTTGACACCAACAATTCTTGATTATTTAGATTATTCAGCTGGAAATTACTTTTTGGGACAATCTTTATTTTCAAAAAGTGAAAATAATAGTATTTATTCAACTTTATTTGTTTCCGAATTAACCTATCGCACTACTAAAGGGAATAAAATTAGCGAAATTCCCAAAGATGAAAAAGAGGAAACTGAACAAAAGGTATCAGAATATTACTCTATAGCTAGAAATAAATAGTATTGATAAAACAATAAAGGGTACCTTTCTAAAGACTTCTTTAAAGTCCCAACCAACAAATCCAATTAAAAGGAGTGCTAGCAGGTAAAAATCTTTGTGATTTTGGCTGTCTGGCTCCCTTTTTTTTGTTTTTTATGCTAAACTATTAGATGGGGGTACGCTCATGATTAAGATATTTGGAAAGGTCCATTATCATTGGCAACCGGACTTATCTATTCTTGTGACTTATTGGTCCATTGCAGTGATTCCGGTCTTTATTGGACTGGCCTTGATGTATGAGAGCTCTAGTGTGCCAACGCTAGTTTTGTTTTCGTTCTTTTTATTTATGGTCTTGCTCGCGATTGGGGTCCATCGTTACTTCACGATCTATGAGGATGGGATCTTGCGGATTATTACTGCCAATCCTTTTACTCCAATCAAAGTGAAGATTGACTCGATCGAAAAGGTCGAAGTAAATAAGAAATCGATCAAGCTCATATTTAATGATGGATCGCGCAGTCGAACATTCTGTATGCGTAAATGGCCGAAAAAATACTTTATCAATGCACTTGCCTTAAATCCTTATTTTAAGGGAGAAGTAATCCTGACGGACAATTTCATCCATGTGGATTACTACGAGATGTATTATGCAAACAAATAAAAAGCCCTCTTAATCTTTTAAGAGAGCATGAGTGGGGCATTCTTTAATAGCCTCGAGAACATCGTTTGTGACAGGGACTTCCTTTTCAAGGAGGTCGTCCTCTTCAGCAGCAAATTTAACGATGCCATTGTCATGGTAATCAAATAATTCAGAATAGGTCTGACAGAGACCGCAAGCGATGCAACGATCTGGAATTAACGTAACTTTCATACTTCTATTGTAATGATTTTTACGAGAAAAAACAAGGAGGAAGTCATGGCAAAAGAACCATGGGAAGAAGATATTTACGATGATGGAGAAGAAACATTGAAAAGAACGAGTAAGTTAAACGGAATCAAGGCAGACCGTCTATTGACGATTTTAGCCATTATTTTCTTTGTAGTAGTAGTGGCGATGGTCTGCTTGTTGATTTTCCTTTCAACAGGTGGCAGCAACAAATCAAAACAAATGTCTGGTTTCTACAATGGAGAGACTAAGGTTGAACAGAAATCATCAGCCCCTGCAGCACAAACTGACCAAGCGGCTAAAGACGATAGTTCAAAAGATGAGAACTCTGAAGAAGGTACGATCACTGTTCAAGCAGGTGAAGGGGAAGCAGCGATTGCTGCGCGTGCTGGTATTTCCATTGCCCAATTGGAACAGTTAAATCCTTCTCATATGTCTACAGGATCATGGTATGCGAATCCTGGTGATGTCGTTAAGATTCAGTAGGAGTTGAGGACAGCATGAAACAAATTCAAATTGCCATTGATGGACCGGCTTCTAGTGGAAAATCCACAGTCGCAAAGATCATTGCCAAGGATCTAGACTATACGTATCTAGACACGGGAGCTATGTATCGTGCAGCGACTTACCTAGCTTTGCAAAATAATCTGACAGCTGAACAGGTTGATGACCTCTTAGCCCTTTTAGATCAGTATCCAATTAGTTTCGGTCGTTCAGAAGAAGGAGAGCAGCTTGTCTTTGTAGCAGACGTGGATATTACCCACCCAATTCGCGATAACCAAGTGACCAACAATGTTTCATGGGTTGCAGCGCTTGCGCCAGTCCGTGAAAAACTTGTCGCTCTACAGCAAGAAATTGCAGCAGAGGGGGGCATCGTTATGGATGGACGCGATATTGGGACGGTCGTCCTTCCACATGCAGAGTTGAAGATCTTTTTGGTTGCTTCGGTTGAGGAGCGGGCAGAACGTCGTTATAAGGAGAATGTTGAAAAGGGCATCACAGCGGATCTTGAATTGTTGAAAAAAGAAATCGCTGAGCGGGACTATAAGGACAGCCACCGTGCCGTTTCTCCTTTGAAACCTGCAGCTGATGCCATTCATTTTGACACAACGGGTGTTGGAATTGCAGATGTTGTTGCCTTTATTGAAGAAAAAGCAAAAAAACTTCTTGACAAAGAATAAAAAACTTGATATCATATAAAAGTTGAGAAAAGCAGAAGTGAGAACTTCTCGCCTTGTGACGCAAGTTGCCTGGCCCCTACGGATCAAGTTTCAGAAATGAAATACATCATGTAGTTCGGGCCTGTTTTGCAGGTCCGTTCTTTGTTTTTCTCGAATAATAAAAAAGAGGTGAAAACCATAGCAAAGCAAGACTTATTCATCAATGATGAAATTCGTGTACGTGAAGTTCGCTTAATCGGTCTTGAAGGTGAGCAATTGGGTATCAAACCACTTAGCGAAGCGCAAGCACTTGCGGACGACGCTAATGTTGACTTGGTTCTCATTCAACCTCAAGCTAAACCTCCTGTTGCGAAAATTATGGACTACGGTAAGTTCAAATTTGAGTACCAGAAGAAGCAAAAAGAACAACGCAAAAAACAAAGCGTTGTGACCGTGAAAGAAGTTCGTTTGAGCCCAGTGATTGACAAGGGTGATTTCGATACAAAACTTCGCAATGCTCGCAAATTCCTTGAAAAAGGAAATAAAGTGAAGGTATCCATTCGCTTTAAGGGTCGTATGATTACCCACAAAGAGATTGGTGCTAAAGTTTTAGCCGACTTCGCTGAAGCGACACAAGATGTGGCAATCATCGAACAACGAGCTAAGATGGATGGACGTCAAATGTTCATGCAATTGGCGCCAGCAACTGACAAGAAATAATCTGTCAGAAAGTTAAAAAAAGGAGAAAATATCATGCCAAAACAAAAAACACACCGCGCATCAGCTAAACGTTTCAAACGTACAGGTTCTGGTGGACTTAAACGTTTCCGTGCTTACACTTCTCACCGTTTCCACGGAAAAACTAAGAAACAACGTCGTCATCTTCGTAAAGCATCTATGGTGCATGCTGGAGATTTCAAACGTATCAAAGCAATGCTTACTCGCTTGAAATAATCGAGTTTTCGTAAGTAAAGAATTCTAGGAAATATTGGAGGAAATATAAATGGCACGTGTTAAAGGTGGCGTTGTATCACGCAAACGTCGTAAACGTATTCTTAAATTAGCTAAAGGTTACTATGGAGCTAAACATATCTTGTTCCGTACTGCAAAAGAACAAGTAATGAACTCTTACTACTATGCATACCGTGACCGTCGTCAAAAGAAACGTGACTTCCGCAAATTGTGGATCACACGTATCAATGCGGCAGCTCGTATGAACGGACTTTCATACTCACAATTGATGCATGGTTTGAAATTGGCTGAGATCGAAGTAAACCGTAAAATGCTTGCTGACTTGGCTGTTAACGATGCAGCAGCTTTCACAGCTCTTGCAGATGCAGCTAAAGCAAAACTTGGTAAATAATGTTTATAAGGCTGAGAAGATTTTCTCAGTCTTTTTTTCTTACTGATTTCATGCTATAATGAAATCAATTATAGGAGAAATCATATTAGATGGAGGACCTAAAGGTGACACATAATCGACTAGCATGGGATGAGTATTTTGCAGCACAGGCCTTACTAATTTCAAATCGGGCAACTTGTAATCGTGCTAAGGTTGGGGCTGTACTGGTTAAGGATAACAAGGTCATTGCAACGGGTTATAATGGGTCTGTTTCTGGGACAGATCATTGCTTGGAGGATGGCTGTCTAATGGTCGAGGGGCATTGTGTCCGGACGATTCATGCAGAAGTCAATGCTATTTTGCAAGGAGCTGAACGTGGAATTCCAAAAGGGTTTACAGCTTATGTGACGCATTTTCCTTGTCTCAATTGTACCAAGCAGTTACTCCAAGTTGGTTGCAAGCGGGTAGTATACATTCATCAGTATCGAATTGATGAATATGCCGAGTATCTCTACCGTGAAAAAGAAGTAGAACTGATGCATTTACCGATTGAAGAGGTGAAACAGGCAATTGCAGAGACAGAACTGGTTTAGTTTGTACTTTTTTTGAAGTGAAGACTGGTGGTTACTGTAATGAGGGGATAGGTATATCTTCAATTCTTCTGGATAAGTAGAAGAGAATGACGGCCTCAATCTTCTTGAATTTATTTCGAATTGGAAGGAATTTGGATTACAACCTTTTTTCCTATTCATATCTTTATTGCTAGTAAAGAAATATGTCTGCTACTTTCAAGAGTGATATAGATTGAAACTATATCAACTCCTTTTTTAAAACATAGTCTATCATAGTTGAAATGTGTTATAATGAAGTGTTATATGGTCCCGATAAGGTGATAGTCTTTCTATCAGTGCTTTGTAACTCTATAACGAATATTTATTTTAAGGGGGGACATTTTTATGTCAGAACGTAAACTTTTCACGTCTGAATCAGTATCTGAGGGGCATCCAGATAAAATTGCAGACCAAATTTCAGATGCTATTTTAGATGCTATTTTAGAGCAAGATCCAGAAGCTCACGTGGCTGCCGAAACAGCTGTTTATACTGGTTCCGTGCATGTCTTTGGTGAGATTTCAACGACTGCTTATGTGGATATTAACCGTGTGGTTCGTGATACCATTGCAGAGATTGGTTATACTAATACGGAATATGGATTCTCTGCTGAGACGGTAGGAGTACACCCATCTTTGGTGGAACAATCTCCTGATATTGCCCAAGGGGTTAATGAAGCCTTGGAAGTTCGTGGAAATGCAGATCAAGATCCACTTGATTTGATTGGAGCTGGAGACCAAGGTCTTATGTTTGGTTTTGCGGTGGATGAAACAGAAGAACTCATGCCATTGCCAATTTCACTCAGCCACAAGTTGGTTCGTCGTTTGGCAGAGCTTCGTAAGTCTGGGGAAATCAGCTATCTTCGTCCAGATGCCAAGTCACAAGTTACTGTTGAGTACGATGAAAACGACCGCCCAGTGCGCGTGGATACAGTGGTTATTTCAACTCAACACGATCCAGATGTCAGCAATGAACAAATCCACGAAGATGTGATTAACAAGGTCATCAAAGAAGTGATTCCAGCTTCTTATCTAGATGAGGAAACCAAATTCTTCATCAATCCAACTGGTCGTTTCGTTATCGGAGGACCTCAAGGGGACTCAGGTTTGACAGGTCGTAAGATTATCGTAGATACCTATGGTGGTTACTCACGTCACGGTGGTGGTGCCTTCTCTGGTAAGGATGCGACGAAGGTGGACCGTTCCGCTTCGTATGCAGCTCGCTACATTGCTAAAAATATTGTTGCTGCAGGTCTTGCTAAGAAAGCAGAAGTGCAATTGGCTTATGCCATTGGGGTTGCTCAACCTGTCTCTGTTCGGATTGATACCTTCGGTACAGGAACGGTTGCTGAAAGTAAGCTTGAAAAAGCAGCACGTGAGCTCTTTGATCTACGTCCTGCAGGGATTATCCAAATGCTGGATTTGAAACGTCCAATCTATCGTCAAACAGCGGCTTATGGCCATATGGGACGGACAGATATTGACCTTCCATGGGAACGTTTGGACAAGGTAGAAGCCTTGAAAGAAGCTGTAAAATAATGAGTTGAAATGGAAAAGTTAGGGTCAAATTGATCCTAGCTTTTTTTCGTTTTGAAAATTCCTACAGATGGAAAAATAGGTCCATCTGTGGTATAATAGATGCAGTATTTTGAATACGTTGTCCCTTTTATTTCCGTTACAAAAAACGATAGTAAAAGGAAAAAGACTTGAAAGAGCTAATAAATTATTAAGATGAAAAAAATTGTAATAAATGGTGGTCGCCCTCTAAAAGGAGAGGTGACCATTAGTGGTGCAAAAAATAGTGTAGTAGCCCTGATTCCGGCGACCATTCTGGCGGATGATATCGTGACCCTTGATGGGGTACCGGATATCTCCGACGTGGCGAGTTTGATTGAAATCATGACCATCATGGGGGCTAAGATCGAGCGCAAAGAAGACAGTTTGATCATTGATCCACGTGGGGTGAAGAATATGCCCATGCCATTTGGAAAGATCAACAGTCTGCGAGCTTCCTATTATTTCTATGGTAGCTTGTTAGGGCGCTATGGTCAAGCAACGGTTGGACTTCCTGGTGGGTGTGATCTTGGCCCACGTCCGATCGATTTGCATTTGAAGGCCTTTGAAGCGATGGGAGCCGCTATGACCATGGATGGCTCTAGTATGAAACTTGCGACAGATGGCAAGCCTCTTCAAGGAGCAAACATCTACATGGATACTGTTAGTGTCGGTGCAACGATCAATACGATTTTGGCAGCGGTCAAGGCTGAGGGTCGGACAGTGATCGAAAATGCTGCGCGGGAACCTGAAATTATCGATGTGGTGACCTTGCTCAACAACATGGGAGCCCATATTCGGGGAGCAGGTACGGATATCATAATCATTGATGGTGTTCCACAATTGCATGGAACTAGACATCAGGTGATTCCAGATCGCATCGAAGCAGGAACCTATATTGCCCTTGCAGCTGCTATTGGAGAAGGTATCCAGATCAATAATGTCTTGTACGAGCATTTAGAGAGCTATATTGCTAAGTTAGAGGAAATGGGTGTGCGCATGACCATTTCTGAAGATAGTATCTTTGTAGAAAAGCAGACGGGCTTGAAGGCCATCCAGATCAAAACCTCTCCTTATCCTGGTTTTGCGACTGATTTGCAACAACCGATCACACCTTTGCTCTTAACGGCTGCAGGACGTGGGCGCATTGTTGATACGATTTATGAAAAACGGGTCAACCATGTACCAGAATTGGCTAAAATGGGGGCCACCATTTCGACCTTGAACGACCACATTATTTATGAAGGGCCAAATCAATTGACAGGATCCAGTGTGAAAGCGACGGATCTTCGAGCTGGTGCGGCTTTAGTGATCGCCGGTCTCATGGCTTCTGGAACAACAGAAATTACAAATGTGGAATACATCCTTCGCGGGTATTCAGATATTATTCATAAATTGACCCAACTTGGAGCAGACATCCAGTTGGTAGAGGAATAGTGACAGAACTTGGGATCTGATAGTGGCGGCTGGATACACGAACAATGGAGTTTGAAATGAATATTTGGACGAACTTAGCTGCCTATTCACTAATTGAAACACAAAGGTTGTATTTACGACCTTTTCTCTTTGAGGATGCGGAAGATTTTTATAAGATTGCTTCGAATCCTGATAACCTACAATTTATCTTTCCTGCACAAGCCGATCTTTCTGAAACTCAATATGTACTAGCCAACTATTTCATGAAAAATCCTTTGGGGGTTTGGGCGATCTGTGATCAGGAAACCAATCAGATGATCGGTTCGATCAAGTTTGAAAAGTTGGATGAAATCAAGGGTGAGGCTGAGTTAGGCTACTTTTTGCGCAAAGATTTTTGGGGAAAGGGTCTGATGACAGAAGCGGTCAAAGAGTTGGTCTATCTATCATTTGAGAAATTTCAACTGAAGGAGCTTAAGATTGTCACCCATGTTGAAAATGCAGGGAGTCAAAAGGTCGCTTTGAAGGCTGGTTTTCGTCTCTTTCGTCAATTCAAAGGGAGTGACCGCTATACGCGTAAAATGCGCGATTATTATGATTTCCGCCTAGGTAGAGGGGACTTCTATGAGTAAACACCAAGAGATTTTAGACTATCTCGAAAAATTACCGATTGGAAAACGGGTCAGTGTCCGCAGTATCTCCAATTTTTTGAATGTCAGTGATGGGACGGCCTATCGTGCCATTAAAGAAGCTGAAAATCAAGGAATTGTCGAAACGCGTCCTAGAAGCGGGACCATCCGTGTCAAATCGCAAAAAGCTGTACTAGAGCATTTGACCTATCGGGAAATTTTAGAAATCACCGGCTCTGATATATTAGCAGGTGAAGAGGGACTCGAAAAAGAATTTAATAAATTTTATATTGGTGCCATGACGGAAAAGCACGTCCTAGACTATGTGTCTGAAGGTGGGCTTTTGATCGTGGGTGACCGTACTAGCATCCAACGATTGGCTCTTAAACATGACAATGCGGTCTTAGTGACAGGTGGCTTTGAAGTGAGTGAGGATGTGATTGATCTGGCCAATCAGGTACAAATCCCAGTCATCCGAACTTCACACGATACCTATACCGTCGCGACTATGATCAATAAGGCCTTGTCTAATATGCAGATCAAGACGGATATCTTGACAGTCGAGCAGGTCTATCGGCCCTTCCATGAGTACGGCTATCTTTCTGAGACGGATACGGTCCGGGATTATTTAGATTTGGTTCGAAAGAATCGCTTTAGTCGTTTTCCGGTTGTCAATCAGCACCAGATGGTAGTGGGCGTCGTAACCATGAGAGATGCTGGAGATAAGGCGCCTCAGACGACCCTTGATAAGGTGATGTCACGGACCATTTTTACCACTAATTTGTCCACCAGCATTGCGACGATTAGCCAACGGATGATCGCTGAAGATTATGAAATGATTCCTGTTGTTCGTAATAACCAGACCTTGCTGGGTGTTATTACGCGTCGGGATGTCATGGATCGGATTAGCAAGGTGCAGTTTTCGAGCTTACCAACCTTTAGTGAGCAAATTGGTCAAAAGATTCAAACAGAGAACGACCATTACCAATTCACAGTGGAGCCAAGTATGCTGGAGAAAAGCGGTGTTTTGGCCAATGGGGTCATGATCGAAGTGCTGATGAAGGTTATTCGCAAGATGATGCAACACAGTGGGCGTAGCTTGATTGTCGAACAGTTGATCATCAATTTTTTACAGGCTGTGCAGGTGGATGATGTGATCCGCATTGAACCACAACTAGTTCGACGAACCAGACGTTCGGCCTTGGTTGATTTTAGCTTGTATTTAGATCTGCAGCTAGTCGCGAAAGCAACCATTACGATTAAGATTAATTAAACAAAAGAAATGAGGAGACAATGATTACATTAAAATCACAACGTGAAATTGAAGCTATGGATCGTGCAGGTGATTTCCTTGCCAGCATCCATATTGGATTACGTGACTTGATCAAGCCAGGGCTTGACCTATGGGAAGTAGAAGAATATGTCCGTCGTCGCTGTAAAGAAGCCAATGTCTTGCCGCTTCAGATCGGTGTAGAAGGCAGTCTCATGGATTATCCTTATGCGACTTGCTGTGGTTTGAATGACGAGGTAGCCCATGCTTTTCCACGTCATGTCATTCTCAAAGATGGTGATCTCCTCAAGGTAGACATGGTCTTGTCAGAACCGCTTGATAAGTCTGTTTTGGATGTATCGAAATTAGATTTTGATAATGTAGCGCAAGTCAAGAAATACACGGAGTCTTATAGTGGTGGCTTGGCGGACTCTTGCTGGGCTTATGCGGTTGGAAATGTTTCGCAAGAAGTCCAAGATTTGATGGACGTGACCAAAGAATGTCTCTATAAGGGAATTGAGAAAGCGGTCGTTGGCAATCGCTTGGGAGATATTGGTGCAGCGATTCAAGAGTATGCAGAAAGCAAAGGCTATGGCGTGGTGCGTGATTTGGTCGGACACGGTGTCGGGCCTACCATGCATGAAGAACCAATGGTCCCACATTATGGTCGTGCTGGACGCGGTCTTCGCTTACGTGAAGGGATGGTCTTGACGATTGAGCCAATGATTAATACCGGTACTTGGGAGATTGATACAGATATGGAAACTGGTTGGGCCCATAAGACCCTTGACGGTGGCCTTTCTTGTCAATACGAGCATCAATTTGTGATTACAAAAGATGGTCCAGTGATCTTGACTAGTCAAGGTGAAGAAGGAACATACTAAAAAATAGAGAGGAAAGAATGGAGCTGAAGGCAAGTGTCTGGTTTCGCTCTTTGCTCTTTTTTAGTAAAATGGGGAGGTGACGAATGAAAAAGGTCCTACAAAAAATACTGGGACAGCCATTTATAAAAGGCTTCGTGCGATTTTATCAGAGTGCAGAGTCTGATATCACTAGCATTGCGGTTGCCTATTATTTGCTGATCTCCATTTTCCCTTTGATGCTGATTGCAGCCAATATTCTGCCTTACTTTCATATTCGTCCAACTCAGATTCTTTTAAGCTTACAGAAAGTTTTGCCATCCTCCTTATATCGAATAGTGGCACAGATGATTTCGAGTGTCTTGACCAAACCTTCGACAGGCTTACTGAGTTTCTCGATTATTTCTGCTTTGTGGATCTTCTCTCAGAGCATTGCCTACCTCCAAAAAGCCTATAACAAGAGTTATGGGGTGGAAAAGGAGCGTGGTATTATCTGGGGGCGACTCTTTAGCTTTCTGATCAGTTTTGCCTTGCAGGGCTTGTTTGGACTCTCGCTGATCCTTTCCATGTTTGGGAAAATGATCGTTCGTTATCTCTATAAGACCTTTTCATTTGATCGGACGATTTATGTGCGCTTACTGAATTTGACAGAGCCGACCATCTATCTCTTGCTTTTTGTTAGTCTGGTCTTGCTCTATTACACCCTTCCAAATGTCAAAATTCCGAAATTTAGATATGTATTGCCAGGGGCGACCTTTGTTGTTGCTGTCCTGTATGCGATCTTGAATATCTTTTGGAAATATGTGGATCGTTATGTGAGTCATTTCTTAGATGCTCGTTTCTTCGGTTCGGTCGTCCTAGCGGTCATCATGTTCTGGTTTATCTTGGTGGCAAAAATCATGATTATTGGTTGTATTTTAAATGCCAGTATCCAATTTGCTAGAGAAGCAAAGTTCCAAACGCGCAGTGGAGAAATTGTCTCTAAGTTAAAATCAGAAGAAGTGGACTTTCGGCATAGAGAAGTTTCACAAAAATTAAAGCTTAGGTTACGCTTGATAAAAAAAGAAAAAACGGAATAAGGGAGAGTGGGACAGAAATCGGTAATTCGTTAGAATTCGATTTCGTCGTCCCACCTCCGCACAGTTGAGTAGGGCTGTAAAAGCTGATGGAATCAGCGTAGTAGAGCCCACTCAACGACTGCGTCTTGCTCGACAATTCAAAAATAATTGAGAGGCTAGGACTTTTGTCCCAGCCTCTTTTTTTCTTATCTATCTTTATTGCATTTGCAACAAAAATGTGTTATGCTATTGTCAATAGGAAAGGAGGAGTAAGATGAGTATTTTGCGTGAGATTGGCATCATTGCGAGAGCACTGGATTCTATAGCAAATATTGAATTTCGAGATTTGGATCTGGCGCGTGGTCAATACCTCTACCTGGTGCGAATTGCCGAGCAACCTGGAATGATTCAGGAAGAACTCTCTGAAGTCTTGAAAGTAGATCGATCCACCGTTGCAAGGTCTGTAAAAAAACTAGAAGAACGAGGACTGATTCAGCAGCGTCCAAGGGGTGAAAACCTTAAAATCAAGGAATGGGAATTAACTGAAAAAGGTAAGCAGATTTACCCCTTCATTTTAGGGGAGCATCTTTACTCTGAAAAAACTGCCTTAAAAGGATTTTCCAAAGAAGAAGTCGCACAGTTAGAGGAGTATCTCATCCGAGTTCGTGAGAATATCACCTTGGATTGGGAGCTAGTCAAAAAAGGTCAAAAAAGAAATTATAGTGAGGTAAAGCAATGAAAGTGACAGTCGATCAAGCATTTTGGGATTTATTTCCAACAGCTAGAATTACAGTGATGTCCTTGTATGGTATTGATAATACAGTAGATGAAGCCAAGGATCCTTATTTCAAAGAATTGTTGGACAAGGGTACCAAGAGAGCATGGGAATTTATTGATGAAGAAAACTATACCCAGAGTGAGTTCGTTCAAGAGTGGCGCCAAGCTTTTAGCAAGTTTAAAACAAAAAAAGGAGCCCGATCTTCCATCGAAGCACTCTTAAAACGGGTTCACCAGGGACGTGAATTCTATCCGATTAATCCTTTGGTGGATCTTTACAATAGCGTGTCGATGGCTTATGCCCTTCCTTGTGGGGGAGAAGATATGGATAAATTGGTGGGTGGACTCTCTCTAGGACAAGCGAAAGGAGGCGAACCTTTCTTTCCATTAGGTGCTGAAGAAGATGCGCCAGCTTTGGAAGGGGAGATCATCTACTACGATCAAGAAGGAGCTGTTTGCCGTTGTTTGAATTGGCGTGAGGCTCAAAGAACCATGTTAACAGAAGATACCAAGGACGCTATTTTGGTGATTGAAGCCATCAATGAGGAGCAGGCCAAACGGGCCCAAACAGCTATGCAGGAATTGAAAGATCTAGCCAAGGATTATTTTGGGGTTGAAGGCACCATCTATCAATTAAGTGCAGAGCATGCAAGTATAGAAGTTTAAAAGAATAAGGCTGAAACAATCGTTTCAAGCCTTGTTTTTATTTTTAAAGACAAAGAGTTTACTAAAGACGTAATTGAGGACCACAATGGCCACTTGTGCAAAGAGGGTTTCAATCAGATTGATCTGGCTTTTGTTATTGTGGACAAATTGCCCGATAATTCCTGGGAATTGCTTGACAAAAATCTCGGTCAAGGCCATATCCAGTATAAAGGTCCCAGAGCGCGCAATTGCAAATCGGATCAAGCGCTGAAACCAGCCCTTTCTTTCTTGTTTAAAGACAATGGTATCGTTGGTCGCAAAGGCAAAGAGGATCCCAGCAATGTTTCCAATAGCTGTCGCTAATCGTTCATCACGAGACACATGATAGATGAAGAGACGGGTTCCGACAGAAACAATGGTTGTGGCAACTCCAAAAAATAGATAGGATAAAATCTCATTATCAAAAAATTTTTTAATTAGTGTTTTCATAAATTCAGTCTACCATAAAACCTCAAAATATGCTATACTTGAAAGGTTGAAGAAATCAAACTTCAACCCTTGGTGCTTAAGATCCTTTCGCCAAGCATATTACACGCGGGAAAACCGCTAAAGGAGAATAGATGAAACAGTTAACTGCTCGTGATATGGCGCAAATTGCCATTGTTGCTGCGATTTATATCGTATTGACCATTACCCCACCTCTCAACGCTATGGCCTACTATGGCTATCAATTCCGTGTTTCGGAAATGATGAATTTCTTAGCTTTTTACAATAAGAAGTACTTGATTGGGGTGACGCTTGGTTGTATGATTGCTAACTTATTTAGTTTTGGATGGATCGATGTCTTTGTCGGTGGAGGTTCAACCTTTGTCTTCTTAGGACTTGGACTCATTCTATTTGGTCGATTCAAAAACAAGTTCTTGTTTGACGGTCTTATTCGCTTGGACCATTTCTTGTTTGCGATTTTCTTTTCCATCTCCATGTTTACGATTGCCTTGGAACTATACTACCTTCAAGGCCAACCATTCTTCTATAACTGGTTGACTATGGGATTGGGTGAATTCGCATCCTTGATTTTTGGAGCGATTGTGATCAATCAACTTTCTAAACGGATCGATTTTACAAAATAAGAAGAGAGTGGGACAGAAATCGGTAATTCGTTAGAATTCGATTTCGTCGTCTCACCT